>DATGHB010000299.1:0-3189 GCA_035308265.1 Roseiarcus sp. | reverse complement strand
TATGTTGAGGCGCTGATGCGGCGCGAACCGGCGACGGGAGGGCTCATTTCCGCGACGCGCGGCAACCACGGCCAGAGCCTCGCCTTCGCCGGACGGCGGGCCGGGCTCAATGTGACGATCTGCGCACCGCGCGGCAATTCCAATGAAAAGAACGCCGCCATGCGGGCGCTCGGTGCGGAATTGATCGAATTCGGCCACGACTTTCAGGCCGCCCGCGAGGAGGCGATGCGGCTCGCGGAGCAGCGGGGCCTGCATATGGTCCCGTCCTTCCACCGCGATCTCGCGCTCGGCGTCTCGACCTACGCGCTCGAACTCCTAAGCGAGCGCTCCGACCTCGACGTTCTTTATGTTCCGATCGGGCAGGGGTCTGGAATCTGCGGTTGCATCTCGGCGCGCGACGCTTTGGGCCTCAAGACGGAAATCGTCGGCGTGCAATCGACCGAGGCGCCGGCTTACGCGCTTTCGTTCGCCGCGCGCCGCGTCGCGCCGACCGACAGCGCGGACACCCTCGCCGACGGCATGGCGACGCGCGTTCCCGATGAAGAGGCGCTCGAGGTCATCCTCAAGGGCGTGGACCGCGTCACGCTGGTCAGCGACGACGAGATCGCGGCGGCGATCCGCGCCTATTGGACGGATGCGCACAATCTCGCCGAGGGCGCAGGCGCGGCGGCGCTCGCGGCGGCCATGAAGGAGCGATTGCGTCTCAAGGGACGCAAGGTCGGCCTCGTCCTGTCGGGCGGCAATATCGACTTCGATCTCTTCCGGCGATGGGTCATGGCCGTCCCGAGCGCCGCGGCCGCCTGAAGGAAGAACCGATGCGCCGCCGCGCGGCGCGGAGCCAAGGATGTGACGAACATGAGCAAGACCGCCCTCCAGCCACTCTCGCCCTATTCGTCGGCGACGGCGAAATCCAATATCGAGACCCACACGCTCTCGGTGCTGGTCGACAACGAGCCTGGCGTGCTCGCGCGGGTCGTCGGCATGTTCTCGGGGCGAGGCTACAACATCGAAAGCCTGACCGTCGCCGAGGTCGCGCACGCGACGCATCTCTCGCGCATCACCATCGTCACTTCGGGCGCGCCGGAGGTCATCGAGCAGATCCGTCATCAGCTCGAGCGGCTGGTTCCGATCCATTCGGTGAACGATCTGACCCTTACCGTGCGGGCGATCGAGCGGGAGCTTGCGATGATCAAGGTCAGGGGCAGGGGGGAGAACCGGGTCGAGTCGATGCGGCTCGCCGACGCCTTCCGCGCCAAGGTGATCGACGCGACCACCGAGAGCTTCATTTTCGAACTGACCGGCGCGCCACGCAAGATCGACGATTTCGTCGAGCTCATGCGCGGAATCGGGCTCGTCGAAGTGTCGCGGACCGGCGTCGCCGCGATCTCGCGCGGGCCGGAGCCGATCTAGCTTTGGCGGCGGGCCGGCGAGTTGGAGGCGAAGCGACATGCGGGCGATCGGCTATCGCGAACCGAGCCCTGACCTCGACCATCTGAAGGCGTTTGACATCGCTCGGCCAACGCCGGTGGGTCGCGATCTCCTCGTCGAGGTGCGCGCGGTCTCGGTCAATCCCGTCGACTACAAGGTGGCGAGCGGCGGTGGCCCGGGCGGGGCGGCTTCCGAGCCGAACGGCATAACGGTGGTCGGCTACGACGCCGCCGGAGTCGTCGTCGAAGCCGGGCGCGAGGCGCGGCTTTTCAAGCCTGGAGATGAAGTGTTCTATGCTGGTAGCGTCGGCCGGCAAGGCGCCAACATGGAGTTTCATCTCGTCGACGAGCGGATCGTCGGCCGCAAGCCGCGGACGCTCGATTTCGCCGCCGCCGCGGCCTTGCCCCTGACGTCGATCACCGCCTGGGAGGCGATGTTCGACCGGCTCGATGTCTTAAAGCCCGTTCCTGGGGCGGCGCGCGCGATCCTGATCCTCGGCGGGGCAGGCGGCGTCGGTTCGATCGCCATTCAGCTCGCGCGGCAATTGACCGATCTTGCGGTCGTGGCGACCGCGTCGCGGCCCGAGACCGTGCAATGGGCGAGGGCCATGGGCGCTCATCACGTCGTAGACCACAAAAGGCCGCTGACGCCGCAGATCGCGGCGCTCGGTTTGGGCAGCCCCGCCTTCATCTTCGCGACGGCGCCGATGGGCGGTCTGATCTCCGGCCTCGCTGAATTGATCGCGCCGCAGGGGCGCGTCGCTCTCATCAATGGCGAGGCAGCGGATCTGTTCGTCTTCAGGCCGAAGAGCGTCTCCATTCATCATGAGCTGATGTTCACGCGACCGTTGTTTCAGACGGCCGACATGGAGGCGCAGCACACGCTTTTGAACGAGGTCGCCGATCTCGTCGATGCGGGGCGTATCCGCTCGACCATGCGGGAGAACTATGGACGCATCGACGCGGCGAACCTGATGCGGGCGATGAGGTTCCTCAAGACGGGGAGCGCGATCGGCAAGATCGTGCTGGCGGGATTTTGACCGGTGGTCCTTACGCCGCCTCGAGCGCAAGGCCCTGGGCGACCTTGGCGATGCGCAGGCGCCCGTCGCGGACGAGGATGTTCACATGCGCCAGCGCCTCGCTGAAGGCAAAGACAAGCTGGTGTGGATCGTCGATGCTGCGCCCGAAAATGACCGGCACGAGCTCCGCGACCGTCTGCGGCCCCTCTTTGCAGGCCTCGAGAATGGCCATGCAGCGCGCTTCGTGATGGGCGATGAGTTCGTCGGCGCGCGTGTGCAGGCCGACGAACGGCAGCCTGTGGCCGGGCAGGACCAGCACGTCCTCCGGCAGCGCCGCTTTCAGCCTTTCGAGCGAGCGCAGGTAGGCGCCGAGCGGATTCCCGTCCGGATCCATGGCCTCGACGCTGACGTTCGGCGAAATCTTGGCCAGCACCTGATCGGCGATGAGAACGAAATTGTCGGCTCTCGAGTAGAGCATCACTTGTTCGGGCGAATGGCCAGCGCCGGTCATCACTTCGAACTCATGGACTCCGATCCTCACGCGCTCCTCCGCGATGAGGCGCAGAAACGTCCGCGGCGGCGCCGAGACCATTCTCAAATATTGCAATCCATTGCCGAGCAGGAGCTCGGTGCTCTCCTCGGTCAGCCCATGCGAGCGATAGAAACTGCGATAGGGCTCCGATCTCAGTCCTTGCGGATCGAGACGAATATTGAGCGCGATCAGATATTCCGCCTCGCTCATC
>DATGHB010000298.1:0-4423 GCA_035308265.1 Roseiarcus sp. | reverse complement strand
CGGCGGCCAGACCGGCGCGGATCGCGGCATGAGGTGGAGGTCCCTGCCGGTCCACGGGTGGGCTAGGGCGACCTCTTCGGCGAGCTCGACGCCGAGGCCGGGTTCTTCCGGCGGGATGACGAAGCCCTCCTCCCAGCGGATAGGCTTCTTCAGAATCTTCGCGTGGAAGCCGTCCCAGCGCTCGATGCTCTCGAGGATGAGAAAGTTCGGGCTGCATGCAGCGAGCTGGATATTGGCCGCGCCGACCACCGGCCCGCAATAAAGATGCGGCGCGATCTGCGCGTAGTGCGCTTCCGCCATCGCGGCGATCTTCTTGGCTTCCAGAATGCCGCCGACCCGGCCCAGGTTCATTTGCAGGATCGAGGCCGCGCCGGTTTCAAGCACGCGGGCGAATTCGTATTTCGTCGTCAGCCTTTCGCCGGTCGCGATCGGAATGCGGCACTGGGCGGCGACTCTGGCCATCTCCTCCGGCGCCTCGGGCGGGGTCGGCTCCTCGAACCACAAAGGCTCATAGGGCTCGAGCCGCCTTGCCATTCTGAGCGCGCCGGAGACGGTGAACTGGCCGTGGGTCCCGAACAGGAGGTCGCATCTCGTCCCGACCGCCTCGCGCAGGGTCTTGCAAAAGGCTTCGCAAAGCTCGAGCCGCTCGAGGCTTGGCTGGCGCGGATCGAAGGTCGAGTACGGTCCGGCGGGATCGAATTTCACCGCGGTGAAGCCTTGCGCCATATATTTGAGGGCGCGCTCCGCCGCGGCGGCGGGGTTCGAATAGACAGGGCTGTCGGAATAAGCGTGCGAGCCCGGCTCGTCGGGATAAAGATACGTGTAACTGCGCAGCCGCTCGTGGACCTTGCCGCCCAGGAGCGCATGGACCGGCTTGCCGACTGCCTTGCCGACGATGTCCCAGAGCGCCATCTCGACGCCGGAGAGCACGCCCATCAGCGAAATGTCGGGCCGGCCCGAATAGCCGCGACCATAGACGTTGCGCCAGAGCGCTTCTATCCGGAACGGATCGGCGCCCTCGACATGGCGCTCGAACACGTCCTCGATCATCGCGACGATCGCGCTCGGCGCGAAGCTCGCGGCGTAGACTTCGCCCACCCCCTCGATCCCGCAGGCTGTCCTGAGCTTGAGGAAGAGGAAATAGCGGCCGCCGAAGGCGGGGGGAGGATTGCCAACGACGAAGGTTTTCAGCTCGGCGATTTTCATGGGACTCCCCTATCGCGGACGGCCGCTTCCCCTTGCGCGGGCCGCAATGAAAGGATTGTCTTAAAGCAGGCCCTCACGCCTTGGAACAGCGAGTCGAAGAGGAAAGCTTGGTCATGACCCGTCGCGCCGCAAGCAATCTCAGCCGCCGTCGTTTTCTCAAGGCCGCAAGCCTGGCCGCGCTTCTGCCGCCCGCCAATCCCGCCTGGGCCGGCGCGTTCGTCAATCTCGACCTGCCCGGCGGCCCGAGCGAGCGCAGCGTCACGACCGCCTTCCCCGAGAAGGGCCGGATGATCCTGCAGCGGAGCCGGGCGCCCATGCTCGAGACGCCGTTCGAAGCGTTCGACCGCGGCGTCTTCACCCCCAACGACCAGTTCTTCGTGCGCTGGCACTGGGCGGGCATTCCGACCAACGTGGACGTGGCCGCGTTCAAACTGACCGTCCGCGGCGAGGTCGACCGGACGCTCACCCTGTCGACGGCGGACCTGCTCGCGATGCCACGGGTGGAGCTTGCGGCGGTCAATCAATGCTCCGGCAACTCGCGGGGACTGTTTGAGCCGCGGGTGCCCGGGGGACAGTGGGGGAACGGCGCCATGGGCAACGCGCGCTGGACGGGAGTCCGGCTGCGCGACGTGCTCGATCGGGCGGGCGTCAAGGCCGGCGCCGTCGCGGTGCGCTTCAAGGGCCTGGACGAGCCGACGGTGGACACCGCCCCGACCTTCATGAAATCGCTCGCCGTCGACCACGCCCGCGACGGCGAGGTTATGCTGGCCTATCTGATGAACGGCGAGCAATTGCCGTTGCTGAACGGCTTTCCGCTGCGGCTGATCGTTCCCGGCTGGTACGCCACCTACTGGGTGAAGATGCTGAACGACATCGAGGTCCTGAGCGCGCCCGACGACAATTTTTGGATGAAGACGGCCTACCGCATTCCCGACACGCCGCATGCGAGCGTGAAGCCGGGCGACAAGGGAGTCGCGACGGTGCCGATCAGCCGGATGGCGCCGCGCTCGTTCTTCACCAACCTGACCGATGGCGAGAAGGTCAAGCCGGGCGCGCCGCTTTCGGTGAGAGGGATCGCGTTCGGCGGCGATTGCGGCGTCGCCAGGGTCGAATTGTCGGAGGACGGGGGAGGGACCTGGCGGGCGGCCTCGCTCGGTCCCGACGAAGGCGCCTATGGCTTTCGCCGCTTTAGCGCCGAGGTCGCAGCGCAGCCCTCGGGGACGCTGACGCTCCAGGCGCGCTGCACCAACGTCAAGGGCGAGGCGCAGCCGGCCGAGCCGAACTGGAACCCCGCCGGCTTCATGCGCAACGTGATCGAAAGCGTGCGGCTCAATGTCGCCTGACGCGGAAAGAGGAGAGCCGGCCATGAATCGATCCTTGAGCGCGCTCGCCCGCGCCGCCGCGATCGCCGCGGGCGTGGTTCTTTGCGGCGCGACGCTCGCAGCCGAGACCGTGCAGCCGTCCGTGAGCGCCAATGGCGTCACGCTGCGGAGCGTCAGCGTGGAGTTCCCGGACAGCGGGCGCATGTTCGAAGGCCCGGGGGCCGACGCCGTCAACGCCAACTGCCTGGCGTGCCATTCCGCCGGGATGGTTCTGACGCAGCCTCGCCTGTCGCGCGCCGCCTGGCAAGCCGAGGTCGAAAAGATGCGCAAGACCTACAAGGCGCCCATCGACGAGAAGGACGTCCCGGCGATCGTCGACTATCTCGGGGGCCTGACGCCCTGATTGGAGGCCGCCGCTTAGAAGACGATCACGTTCCTGAGGGCGGCGCCGGAGCGGGAGGAGGCGAGGGCCTCGTTGACCTGCTCGAGCCGATAGCGCCCGCTGATCAATTGGTCGAGCTTGAGGCGCCCCTCGCGATAGAGCTTCACGATCATCGGCACATCGATCGAGGGACGGGCGGAGCCCATCTTGGAGCCGAGAATCCTCTGGCCGTCGGCGGCGAGCCAGCCGGGATCGATCGTCGCCGTGACCCCCGAGGGCGGCATGCCGACCAGCACGGCCGCGCCGTTGCGCTTGATGAGCGAAACGCCCTGTTCGGCCGCGCCCTTGACGCCGACGGAAACGAAAACCCAGTCCGCCTTGCGTCCCCCGTTCAGCGCCGCCGCGCGCTCCGCTACATTTTCGCTTTTGGCGTTGATGGTCTCGGTCGCGCCGAAGTCCCGGGCCGCCGCGAGCTTCGCGGGCTCGACGTCGACGGCGATGATCGGGGAAGCCCCGGCGAGCCGCGCGCCCTGGATCGCATTGAGGCCGACGCCGCCGCAGCCGATGACGACGACGCTAGCGCCCGCCTTGACCCCGGCGGTGTTGACGACCGCGCCGATCCCCGTCAGCACGCCGCAGGCAATCAGCGAGGCGCTGTCGAGGGCGATGTCCTTCGGGATCGGAACCGCCTGCGACTGGTCGACCACCATCCGCTCGGCGAAGGCGCCGGTGCGCAGGCCGTGGACGATGGGCCGGCCGGCGCCGTCGCGAAGCGGGCTTAAGCGGTCGAGCGGAAACGCCTCCTCGCAGAAGACGGGCGCGCCCTCGGCGCAAGCGGGACAGAAGCCGCAATGGCGGATGAGGGTCGCGACGACATGGTCGCCGGGTTTGAGCCGGATGACGCCCGGCCCGACCGCCTCGATCACACCGGCCGCCTCGTGGCCGTAGACCGCAGGCAAGTCGCCGCCCCAGGCGCCCTCGATATAGGAAAGGTCGCTGTGGCAGATGGCGCAGGCCGCCGTCCGGATCAGGACTTCGCCCGGGCCCGGCTCGGCCAGTTCGATCGTCTCCACGGTCAACTGCTTGCCGAAGGCGCGGCAGACGGCGGCCCTAATTTTCATCGGTCAATCCCGGGGGGAGGGTCGGAGGAGCCGGCTCAATCCCGCGCCGAGGCTGAAAGTTCAAGCGCACTCTTGCGGGGTGGGGCCATAATTTTCAGAGGCGCGGGGCGCATTAGGGATTGAGTAAGCTGTCGCCGTAATGCCGCCGTAATGCGGAATTTCCCGCGCCGCGGGTCCGCACGGAGTTTATCGCGGTTCGCAGGGAAATGCACGCGCAGATCGCCGGGCCTCGCCGCACGGTGGTCGAATACCCTTCGGCCGTGCGGGGGCATGGGGTTCTGATCAGCGAGCTTGAGCGCCCATAATCTTTGCGTTACCCCCTTGGCAAGCCGGGGCAAAGGCGCTAAAGGGCGAGGTCGGGGTTGGCGGCGCGATGCGACCCCGAATGATCA
>DATGHB010000297.1:0-4220 GCA_035308265.1 Roseiarcus sp. | reverse complement strand
CTCGCGGTGGTGCTGAAAGACTCGGCGGCGTTGTTCGTCGACGGCCGATACACCGAGCAGGTGAAACATGAGGCGGACGGATCGGTGTTCGAATTCCGCCATGTGACCGACGAGCCGCCGACGACATGGATCACGCGCCATCTGAAGAGCGGCGACAAGCTCGGCTACGACCCCAGGCTTCATACGCCTGACAGCGTGGCGCGATTCGCATCCGCCTGCGAGAAGGCGGGCGCGGGGCTGGCTCCGGTCGACGTAAACCCGATCGACGCGATCTGGCGGGACCGGCCGCCTCCGCCCATTGGCGCGATTACGGTCCGCGCAAACCGATTCGCCGGCGAGAGCACGGGCGCGAAGCTCAAGCGCGTGCGTAGGGCGGTCGGGCCGGCGCAGGGCCTTCTGATCAGCGATCCGCACAATCTGGCGTGGGCGTTCAACATTCGCGGCGCCGACGTCTCCTATACGCCGCTGCCGCTCGCCTGGGCTTATCTGCCGGTTCAGGGGCGCCCGGTCGTGTTTGTCGACGGGAGAAAACTTAAGCCGGCCTCGCGCCATTTCCTTAGCCGTCACGCGGACATTCTCGAGCCCGACGCGCTCCTCGGCTTCATCGAGGATTTGGGCCGGAAAAGCGCGGGCGTCGCCTTCGATTCCGCGACCGCGCCCGCGCTCCTCACCCAGGCGATCGAGCGGGCGGGCGGCAAGGCCCACGTCGGCCTCGATCCGATCACGCTGATGAAGGCGAAGAAGAATTCTGTCGAGCTCGCGGGCTCGCGGGCCGCGCATGAGCGGGACGGGGCGGCGATGGCGACTTTCCTCGCCTGGTTTGCGCGTGAAGCGCCGCGCGGCCGCCTGACGGAAATCGACGCTGTGAAGGCTCTGGAAACGTTCCGGCGGGCGAGCCCGGCGTTCAGGGACCTCTCGTTCCCGACCATCTCGGCTTTCGGTCCGAATTCAGCGCTCCCCCATTATCGGGTGAGCGAAGATTCGAACCGCAGGATCGGGCGCGGAATCTTTCTCATCGACAGCGGCGCGCAATATGAGGACGGCACCACCGACATCACCCGCACCATCGCCGTCGGCAAGCCCAGCGCGCTGATGCGCGACCGCTTCACCCGGGTGCTCAAAGGCCATATCGCGGTTGCCCGCGCCGTCTTTCCGGCCGGAACCAATGGCGCCCAGATCGACGCGCTGGCCCGCGCCGCGCTATGGCGGGCCGGGCTCGACTTCGATCACGGCACGGGGCATGGGGTCGGCTCGTATCTTTCGGTCCATGAAGGCCCGCAGCGCCTCTCCAAGACGGGAACGACTGCGCTTGCGCCCGGCATGATCGTGTCCAACGAGCCCGGCTACTACGCCCCCGGCGCATTCGGGATCCGGATCGAGAACTTGGTCGCGGTCGAGGAGCGGACGATTCCGGGCGGCGAGCGGCCGATGCTGGGCTTCGAGACGCTGACGCTGGCGCCGATCGACCTGAATGTGGTCGAGCCGAAGCTGATGGACGCCGGCGAAATCGCCTGGCTCGACGCCTATCACGCGCGGGTGCGCAAAACCCTGTCGCCGCGGGTCGATTCCTCGACCCGCCGTTGGCTGGCGCAGGCGACGCGGCGTCTCGCGGCCGGAAAACGAAAAGGCAGCGGCTAGACAGGCAGGATGGCAGAGCCGCCGGTTCGCTGCCGCTGCGTTTTGAATTAAGGCTCGAAGTTGGCTAGAACCTCCTACTGCTTTTCGTCAGCGATGTAGCCGACGAGAAAGTCGACCCAATCGTTCGAGTATGTATAAGACTTGTACGGCGGATGATACACGCAGAACTTTTTATTCGTGGCGGCGGCATCGCTCGCACCCGCCTTTGGCCGCGCTTTGCACATCTTCCACGCACGTTGATGCTTGTCGCTCGTGAATTGTCGTCCGCTTGCGGCGGCCACCAACTTATTACTTCGCCCGGCTTGTGAGGGTAGAGCTCGTCGAGGGGCTTGTATTTGATTAGAACGTTCTGGATCTCCTTCCCTTCGTCAGAATCAGGCTGGACGAATTGGAAGTGGGCCTTTGCCTTTGAGGCGTTGGTCAATGTGTAGATGACCTTGAATTGGTATTCGATGTTGTCTGCGTCGCCCGCCGCAAGCCTCGCGGCCAAATTTGCATCGAGGGCGACAAGGTGCTCCGGCAGTTCGAAGCCCTGCAGTGTTGCGACCTCCTCCGTAGTCAGTTTAGCGAATTGCAGTGAAAAGCCTAGTTCGCTGCCTAGAGTGAGCCGTGGCCCGAATAAGTCGATCAGGCTCTTCTCAAAATTGAGGCAAGTCGCCTGAAATAGCGGGAGCCATTTCAAATCGAACGGGCCAATTGTTCTATGCTCGACAACGTCACGAATTTCCTTAAGAGCGATGAGATTTTGCTTGCATGCCTTTGAAGTGGACAATCGTCACGTGCGACCATTTGCGAGAGAAGCAAACTGAATCCGTCCTTATTAATTATCGAAATTCCTTTTTGCTCATAGAACTCATGCAGCAGATACGTCCACGCGACATTTGCGAGCATCGAAAAGACACCAGCCTTGAAGGCGATTCGTGGTGTATTGAACAGCTCGACGGCTAGGATCATCGCCTCGCGAGCGCGGACAAGGCGCTCGTTGTCGAAAGGACAGAGTCCCGTTACGTGATCGAAAAGCAGCTTCTTGTATCGAAACGCTTCAACTTGTCGCTTTGTGGCCGGTAGGATGGAATTATTAGCTTTGACCCCCGCGATACGCCCAAAATTCACGGCGGCTGACCGACCGATGCTAATTAGCGCCTGGATATCTTGGCTTCGCCACCCATCATTCAGCAGCGCTTTGATAACCGATTTCTCCACCGCCGACAGAGCGGACTTCGAGGATTTCTTAGGCATCTTGCTAGGTGATGAAGGGCAAGCAACTTTGAAATTGTAAGTAGCTGAAGTCGATTATTTCAATGAGAATCTGCAGAATCCGTTGCCGCGCACTGCGCGCAACGCCGAAAGCCCAGATTGCCGCCGGCCGGGGCGCTGTGCTGTAAGCTCCTGCAAATGAGTCTTTCTCCAACGATGGACGCCGCCCGGGCGAATGGTCTTGTGCGCGCCCGCGCCGGCGTCACCGCGATCTTCTTCGCCAACGGCCTGTGCATCGGCGCGTGGGCGGTCGCGATCCCTCAGATCAAGGCGCTGTTCGGCCTCTCCGATGCAAGCCTCTCGATAGTGCTGCTGGCCGCGGGCGCGGGCGGCCTCGCCGCCATGCCGGTCGCGGGCGTGCTGCCGCCAAGGATCGGAGGCACCGGGCGGGCGCTCAGAATCTCCGGGCCGCTTGCCGCGCTCGCGCTCGCCGCCCTGCCGCAGACGCATCTCCTGTCGCCGGGATTCGGATGGCTCGCGGCTTGCGCGTTCCTGTTCGGCTTCGTCAACGTGCTTATGGACGTGCCGATGAACGCCCACGCGAGCGTGGTCGAGACGCGCTGGGGCAGCGCCATCATGTCCTCCTTCCACGCCGCCTGGAGCGCGGGCGGCCTCGCCGGCTCGGCGTTTGGCGGCTTGCTCATCGCGCGCGGCGCCGGCCCCGCGCTTCAGCTCGGGATCGAGGCGGGGATTGCGCTCGCGATCGCGGTCGCGGCCGGTTTTGCCATCGGCGTCGGCGACACGCGCGCGCCGGCGCGGATATTCATGGCCCCGGAGCGCAAGCTCATGGCGCTGAGCCTCATTGCGTTCCTCGCGGTGTTCGTCGAGGGGTCGGTCACCGACTGGAGCGCGCTCTATATGAGTTCGGAGGTTGGCGCGCCGAGCGGCGCGGCGGCGATCGGATTCTCCGGCTACGCTTTCATGATGATCGTCGGGCGCCTTCTCGGCGACCGGGTGGTGCGGGCCGTTGGCCGGACGCGCATCATTCTCTATGGCGCGGCGTTGTTGTTCGCAGGCGTCGGGATTGCGACCGGGACGGCGTCCGCACCAGGCGCCGTCGTCGGCTTTGCGCTGGTCGGGTTCGGCGTCGCCAACATGGTGCCGGCCGCCTTCAGCGCGAGCGCCGCCGCGGCAAGCTCGCCCTCGCTGGGCATCGCCATGTCGGCGACGATGGCCTACGCGGCGCTTCTCATCGGGCCGCCGTTCTTCGGCGCGATCGCGACGGTCTCGAGCTTGCGTCTCGCGTTTGCGGTTCTGCTCCTCGCCGCGGCGGGGATCGCCGCGTTGACTTTTGCGCAGCGCGGGCGAAGCGCCTCGCGTTAGCC
>DATGHB010000296.1:0-5571 GCA_035308265.1 Roseiarcus sp. | reverse complement strand
GGCCGGGGCGAGGGACTGAAGCATTGTCGGTTTGGCGTCAAGCCCGCGAGCGCGCGCTCTCCCTCCTCTCTTCGCCCGCGAACGCGACCCTGCGCCGGCTCCTGACTGATCAGGGCGCCAAGCACTGGAAGGGCTATGTCTTCGCCTTCGCGATGATGGGCCTGATCGCGCTCACCACCTCGCTCTCGGCCTGGATCATCGGGCAGATCGTCAACAAGATCTTCGTCGGGCGCGAACTCAACGCGGTGTGGGAGATCACCGCCGCGATCCTGGTCATTTACACGGTCAAGGGGCTTGCGACCTACGGCCAGCAAGTCGCCCTGTCGCGGATCGGCAACAGCATCGTCGCCGACGTCCAGCGGCGGATCTTCGACCAGATGCTGCGGATGAAGGTTAGCTACTATTCCCGTTCGCATTCGTCGGAATTCATCGCCCGCCAGTCCTTCATCGCCCAGTCGGCGAGCAATGTGCTCAACCTGCTCATCACCACGCTCTCCCGCGATGTGCTGACGATCGTGGGCCTCATCATCGTCATGGTGTCGCAGGACCCCCTGCTGTCGCTGTTCGCGCTCATGTTCGTGCCGGTCGCGGCGATCGGCGTGCGCAAGATCGGCATCCGGGTGCGCAAGATCATGGCGAACGAGTTCCAGGGCGCGATCCAGATGATGGAGTCGCTGCAGGAGACCGCGCAGGGCATCCGCATCGTCAAGGCGTTCACGCTCGAGACCTTCATGCGGGCAAGGCAGGAAAAGGCGATCACCGGGTTCCAGGCCGCGGCAAACAAGCTCGCGCGGGTCAGTTCCCGCACGAGCCCGATCATGGAGAGCCTCGGCGGCTTCGCCATCGCCGCGGTGGTGCTCTATTCCGGCTATACCGTGATCATCCGCGGCAACCCGCCCGGAAGCCTCTTTTCGTTCATCACTTCGGTGATTATGCTTTATGAGCCGATGAAGCGGGTGGCGCGGCTGCACGTCGACCTGTCGTCGTCGCTGTTCGGCGTCGGCCTGCTCTACAGCTTCCTCGACGAGCGCGACTTCGAGGCCGACCGGGCGGACGCGCGCGAACTCGAAGTCACCGAGGGGCGGATCGAATTCCGCGACGTGTCGTTCGCCTACCGGCCCGGGGAAACCGTCCTCCATGCGATCAGCTTCACGGCCGAGGCCGGCAAGACGACGGCGCTGGTCGGCCGCTCGGGGGGCGGCAAATCGACGGTGATGAACCTCATCCTGCGCCTTTACGAGGCCGGGTCGGGCGAGATCCTGTGCGACGGGCAGGACATCGCGACGGTCAGCCTCGCCTCGCTGCGGCGGCAGATCGCCTATGTCGCGCAGGAGAATTTCCTGTTCAAGGGGTCGGTGCGCGACAACATCGCGATGGGAAGGCCGGGCGCGAGCGACGACGAGATCGTCGCCGCCGCCAGGGCGGCCTATGCCCACGATTTCATTATGGGCTTCGAGGGCGGCTACGATTCGCCGTGCGGCGAGCACGGCATGCAGCTCTCGGGGGGGCAGCGTCAGCGCATCGCCATCGCCCGCGCGTTTCTGAAGGACGCGCCGATCATCCTTCTTGACGAAGCGACCTCGGCGCTCGATTCCGAAAGCGAGCAGGCGATCCAGAAGGCGCTCAGAACCTTGTGCGAAGGGCGCACCACGATCGTCATCGCCCACCGCCTGTCGACAGTGGCGCAGGCGGATGAAATCTGCGTGCTCGACCGCGGCCATATTGTCGAGCGCGGGCGCCACGGCGAACTCCTGGCGGAAGGGCGCACCTACAGCGTGATCGCCCAGACCCAGTTTCCGCGCGACGCGGCGTGAGCGTTCCGCCAGCCGCTCGAAGGGGTTGGAACTTTTTGACTGGGCGGCGCGTTGCCGCCGCAGCCTGAATTCGAGCGGGGAGAACCTTCAATGAAACGGCGTCTCGGTGCGGCGGCTCTCGCCGCGTCCTTGGCTTGCGGGGCGACGCACGCGTCGGCCTATACCGCGTTATATTCTTTCGGCGACAGCCTTTCCGACGTGGGGAACATTTTTGCCGCGAGCCACGGCACGGTTCCCGCTCCTTTTTTCCCCTCGGGCGGTCCTGCTTATTTTGACGGCCGTTTCAGCAACGGACCGAACTGGGTCGACGATCTTTCCGCGAAACTCGGCCTGGGCCCGGTGACCGCAAGCATCGACGGGGGAAACGACTTCGCGGTCGGCGGCGCGCAGACCGGACCGACGAGCGTCAATCCCGGCGTTCCTCTCGTCGACCTCAAGGACCAGGTCGAAGAGTTCGGCGTTCTGCATCCGGTGGCCGACTCCAGCGCGCTCTACACGCTCGACATCGGCGGAAACGATATCGGCAATGCGCTCTCGGCCTACGCGAAGAACCCCTCATTTGACCTGTCGGGCTTTCTTTCGGAGGCCGTAGGCAACACGGTCGGGGCGATCGACGCCCTGTACGGCGATGGGGCGCGCGACCTGCTCTACTATGAGACTCCTGACCTTTCTCTCGTGCCGGCGTTCATGGCAGGGGGCGCGCTCGGCGGCGAACTCGCGATGCAGTTCAATGAGGGCGTTCTCGCCGGGATCAAGCCGCTCGAGACCGGGCCGGACCCGCTCACGGTCTTCGATTCGCCGGTCTTCAGCGCGATTCAGACGATCGTGGCCTACCCGGCCCGTTTCGGCTTCGCCAACGTGACGAGCCCTTGCATTTCCGGGAACATTGAGTCTCCCGGGACCGGATGCGCGGATCCCGGCCAATATCTGTTCTGGGACACCGAGCATCCGACCGCCGCCGGGCACGCGCTGACCGCCGATCTCGCCTATGACGTGCTGACGGGCGCGCCCGATCCGATTGCGGCGCCGGAGACTTCGACCTGGGCGATGATGCTGATCGGCTTCGGCGGGCTCGGTCTCGCCGGCTGGCGGGCGCGGCGCCGGGCGTCGTGATTTAACGCCAGCTCCCGCGGATCGCGCATCGTCGCGTTCCGCGGCGCCGCTTGGCCGCCTCGTTCCCATCGCCGCCAGCGTGGCGGGCGCCCGCCCCAAAATTGGAGGGTAGGCGCGCCACGACCGCGCCGCAGAACGGGAGCATGTCGCCACAGAGTCTTCGCTTGCGACGAGGTCTCCCCATGAGTCTGCGATCCGGCCTTTTCACACTGGCCTTCGTTTTCGCTGGCGCGCTGGCGTTCATCTTCGTGGCCCTCGGCACGGTCGTTTTTCTCGCTGACCGCGATTCCGGCGCCGCCTTCAGCGACCTTGACGGCGCGAGACCCGCAACCGCGAGCAATGAGGGCGATCAGGTCGCCTCGCGTCAGCGGCCGACGGCGCGTGGCGAAAGCGGCAAGGGGGTCGATCCAATCACGCTCCTCGCCGAAGCCCGCGTCTATTTTCTCAAGGAAATCCTCGGCAATTGAAACGCGAGGCGGCGATCTCGTCTTAAGGGTCGGGCGCGACCGCGACGGCCTGAATCTCCACCCTGGCGCGGTCTTCGATGAGAGCGGCGACCTCGACGGCGGTCATCGCCGGAAAGCAGCGGCCGATCGTCTCGCGGTAAGCTTCGCCGACGCCCTTGAGATTGTCGAGGTACTCGCGCTTGCTGGTGAAGTACCAGGTCATCGAGACGATATGCTCAGGCCCCGCGCCGTCGCAGGCGAGCACAGCGACGACGTTCCGCAGGCTCTGCCGGACCTGCCCGACGAAATCGTCGGTCTCGAATTTCGAGTCCTTGTTCCAGCCAATCTGGCCCGCGACGTGAATGATGCGGCCGCGCGCCGAGACGCCGTTGGCGTAACCGGCCGGCTTCGCCCATCCCTTCGGTTGCAGGATTTTCAGCACGGCGCCCTCCGAACCCTGGAGCATTCTCCGATTGCATTGAGCCGCAGGTCGTCCCTTCTCCCCGCTCGCGGGGAGAAGGTTAGGATGAGGGTCACCCCTGCCCTTTCCCCGCATAGCGGGGCGAGGGGGGTTCCGCCGCGGCGATTCCAGCGGAGTGCAGACGCTCTAATCACCCCGGCCGCCCTTTGAGAAGCTCGCGCGCGACGATGAGCTTCTGGACTTCGGTCGCGCCTTCGTAGATGCGCAGGGCGCGGATCTCGCGATAGAGGCTTTCGACAATCTCGCCGCGCTTGACTCCCCGGCCGCCGAACATCTGCAGAGCCCGGTCGATCACGCGTTGCGCGGTCTCGGTCGCGGTCATCTTGGCCATCGCGGCTTCGGCCGTCGTCGGCAGCTTCTGGACGTCGCGGCGCCAGGCGGCGCGATAGGTCAGCAGCGCCGCCGCGTCGATGTCCGTCGCCATGTCGCCGAGCGCGGCCTGGGTGAGCTGGAGGTCGGCCAGCGTCGCGCCGAACATTTTTCGGCTCTTGGCGTGCGCGAGCGCCTCGGCGAAGGCGCGCCGCGCGAAGCCGAGCGCGGCGGCGGCGACAGAGGCGCGGAAGATGTCGAGCGTGCGCATGGCGATCTTGAAGCCGTCGCCCGGCGCGCCGAGCAGGCGGTCGGCGGGGACGAAACATCCCTCAAAACGCAGCGTCGCCAGGGGATGCGGCGCCATGACGTCGATGCGCTCGGCGATCGAGAAACCGGGATCGTCGGGAAAAACCAGCAAAGCGGAAAGGCCGCGGGCGCCCGCTTCGCCGGTGCGAGCAAAGACCGTATAGACATCGGCGATGCCGCCGTTCGAGATCCAGGTTTTTTCGCCGTCGAGGCGGTATCCGTTTCCGTCCGCACGCGCCGATGAGGCCATCGCCGCCACGTCGGAGCCGGCCTCCCTCTCCGAGAGGGCGAAAGCGGCGAGCCACTCGCCGCTGCGGACCTTCGGCAACACAAGGCCGCGCTGCTCGTTGGAGCCCGCGATGGCGACGGCGCCCGAGCCGAGGCCCTGCATGGCGAAGGCGAAATCAGCGAGGCCATCGTGGAAAGCGAGCGTCTCGCGAGCAAGACAGACGCTTCGCGAGTCGATCGCGGACGCGTCGCCCCCGGGAGGCGCGACCGCCGCGTCGAGCAGTCCCGCTTGGCCGAGCGCGCGCGCCAGCTTGCGGCACGACCCGTCGACGTCGGCATGATCAACGCCGGCGATCGCGCCCGAAGCGGCGAAGCGATCGAGCGCGCCCGCAAAGGCGCGATGGGACTCGCCGAAGAAAGGCCAGTCGAGCCAGTCGCGCATCAGCTCGGGGACGTGGGACATGGAACGTCGTCAATCGCCCTCGAAAACGGGCTTCCGCTTGGCCGCGAAGGCTTCGAAGGCGCGCCGGAAGTCCTTCGTGGTCATGCAGATCGCCTGGGCTTGCGCTTCGGCTTCGATCAGCTCGTCGAGCCCCATCGCCCATTCCTGGTTCAGCATCGTCTTGGTCATGCCGTGCGCGAACCACGGACCATCGGCAAGGGAGCGAGCCAAGGCCAGCGCCTCGCGCTCAAGGTCGGCGCTCGGGTGCAGGGCGTTGTAGAAGCCCCAGGCCAAGCCCTCCGCGGCGCTCATCGTCCGGCCGGTGAACAGAAGCTCGGCGGCGCGGCCCTGGCCCACGATCCGCGGCAGAATTCCGCACGCGCCCATGTCCGCGCCGGCGAGGCCGACGCGCGTGAACAGGAACGCGGT
>DATGHB010000295.1:0-11495 GCA_035308265.1 Roseiarcus sp. | reverse complement strand
CCGGGCTATCTTGCGCGCGCGAAAATCCGGATTCTCGACGGCTCGGGCAAGGAGATCAATCCGAAGTCGGTGAACTGGAGCACCGAGCGGGCGGCCAATTACACGCTCAGACAAGATTCGGGGGCCGGCAATTCGCTGGGCTCGATCCGCATCGGCATGCCCAACAAGCTCGCGGTCTACATGCACGACACGCCGTCCAAGGGGCTGTTCGGCGCCGACTACCGGTTCCTGAGCCACGGCTGCGTTCGGGTGCAGGGCGTCTACGATCTCGCGGCGTGGCTGCTCGAGGGCACGCCCGGGCCGGCCGGCGGCTGGGACAAGGCCGCGCTGCAAGCCAGGATCAAGGAAGGCGGCGCTTACGACATCAAGCTCGTCAGAGCCGTGCCGGTCATCTGGGTCTACCTCACCGGCTGGTCGAATGGCGACGGTCCGGCCAATTTCCGCAACGACGTCTACAATATCGACAATGTCGGCGAAGCGCAGGTGAGCGCTGAGGCCCAGCCGGTCCGGTAAGCGGCGATCACCGGCGCTCGGGCGGGATGGCCGCGACCTCGCGGACAAACGCGGCGATCTCGTCGCGGATGTAGGACAGGTTCACGCGTTTCGTGGACGCCGGCCGTTTGGCGAGCGACAGACCTGGCCGCCGTTCCCGGGCCGGCCTGATCGGCCTCGGCGCAAAGCCGCCGCCGCAATTGGGGCAGACATTCTGGAGCGGTCCGTCGGCGCAGTCGGCGCAGAAGGTGCATTCATAGGAGCAGATGCGCGCGTCGAGCGAATCGGGCGGCAGGTCCCGGTCGCAATATTCGCAATTCGGCCGCAGTTCGAGCGCCACGTTGTTCGCCTCCGAAAAGGGATAGCGTGGACTCGACGCATAGGAATCGCAACCCGTCGCCCGAGCCATGTCTCAAGCGCCCCGGCCATTGCAGAATCGCGTCGACCCGTTCGGCGAATTTCACGCCGTCCGCGACCGTGGCGGACTCATGGGCATTCGCGGCGGGCGCCTGCATCGCGACGACCGGACGCTCACCCGACGGCGCTGGACCTCGAAGCGCTGGCTCGTCTGTCTCTGCGCATTCAAGGGCCGCCGGCGCGACGCATGGGGCAAGGGCTATACCCAGCTCTTTTTTCTCGACGAGCCGACCGGGCTCGCCGCCGGCCACCGGCCGTGCTTCGAGTGCCGCAGGCAAGCGGCGAAGGCCTTTCTCGCCGCGTTTCCCGGGGCCCCAAGCGGGGCCGATGCGATCGACGAAGCGCTGCACCGCGAGCGGCTCGACATGAAGCGCAAGCGCCTGTGGCGGGCGCGGCTCGGAGACCTGCCGGACGGGGCGATGATCGCGCGCGACGGGCGCGCCTACGCCTTGCGCGCGGGCGCGCTTCTGCCGTGGAGCTTCGCCGGCTACGGGGCGGAGGCGCCGTTCGATCCAGACGCCGCAGCCGACGTTTTGACTCCGCCCTCGACGGTCGCCGCGCTTCAGCGAGGCTATCGGCCGCTTTGGGCCGCGGCGCTCAAGGCTTGGCCTTGACGGCTTGCATCATCTGCCAGAAGCGAGTGATGAATTCTTCTCCCGGAGGAACAAATGCCGCGCGCTTTGCTCGTAGCTCTGGCGATCCTGGCGGCGTCCGCGGCGGGCGCCGCGGCCGCCGGCGTGACCGGAATTTGGACGCGCGACGACGGGGCGGCGAAGCTTCGCTTCTCGGCCTGCGGGGGCGATGCGGTCTGCGGCTTCCTCGCCTGGAAAAGGGATCCGGGCGGCGCGGGCAGGATCGGCGAGGAGGTGTTCTTCGACATGAAGCCGAGCGGCGAGAACGCCTGGACCGGAAGCGCGTTCAACCCCGAGGACGGCCGGCGCTATTCCGGCAAGATGAGGCTCTCCGGCGATCATCTCACCACCGCCGGCTGCGTGCTCGGCGGGCTCATCTGCAAGTCGTTCGGCTGGACCCGGGCCAAGTGACGAGGCCCGAGAGCCTCAGTCCCGCTTCATCAGCCGTTCGAGGTAGTCGCGTTCCTCGACCGGGCGCGCCGGGTCGGCGAGGCGGCGGCGCAATTCCTCCATCACGCGGCGCGCCCGCTGCGCGGCGCCGGCCGAGTCCCTGAGCGGCCCTTCCTCGCGGCCCTTCTCGCCCTCCGCTCCGCGGCCGAGCGGATCGTCGCCGGGCCGTTCGCCGGGCCGGGCCCGGCGGGCGACATAATTGCCCCGGCCATTGCGCCCTTTGCCCTGGCCCTGGCCTTCCATCTGCTTCTGCAACCCTTGCGCGCCTTCCCGAAGCGCGTCGAGCGCGCGCCCCTGCGCATCCACCGCCGCGCCCCTGCCGGTCTGCCCGTTCTGACTCTGACCGTTCTGGCCCTGTTTTCCGCCCTGGTCGCCCTTGAGGTCGCCTTCGGCTTCCTTCATGTCGCCTTGCGCGTCGTCGAATCCCTTCTCGCCCTTCATGCCCAGGGTCTTGAGCTTGCGCTGCAATTCGGCGAGCCGGTCGCGCAGCTCCTGCTGGCGATCCCGGAGCTGGTTCCGCTCGGCCTGGTCCTGCCTCTGTTGGTCCGGCGAGAGGGAATCGTTGTCGCCCTGGTCGGGCGCGTTCGACCCGTCCTGCTGGTCCTGCCCCTGCAAATCCTGCTGCCCCGGCATGGACTGGTTGCGCTCGGCCCGCCTGCGCGCGCGGTCCTTCTGGTCGCTGCGGAAGGTGTCGTCGCGCAACGCCTGCTGGTCGCGCAAGAGCTTCTCGAGTTCGCCGATCTGCTTGCGCATCTCGCGTTCGCCCGGGCTTTCCTGGGCGTCGCGGGCGCTGCGCATGTTCTCGAACATTTCCTGCATCTGGTCGAGCATGGCCTGGGCGTCTTCGCGCGAGCCGTTGCGGGCGGTTTCCTCCATCTGCTCGAGCAGCTGGTCGAGATCCTTGGCCTGAAGGTTCTGGTCCTGGGCGTTGCTGTCGTCGGGCTGCGCGTTCTTCGCCATCTCGCTCATGAAGCGCTTCGCGGCCTCGCGCAATTGCTCCATCAGCTTCTTGATTTCCTGGTCGCTCGCGCCGCGCTGAAGCGCTTCGCGCAGCGCCTGCTCGGCGGCGCGCAGGTCGCGCTCGGCCTGGCTGGCGTCGCCGTTCTCGATCTGCTGGGCCATCGCCCACAGCATGGCGGCGACGTCCAGGAGGTCGGCGTCGCTATGGGCGTTCTCAAGCGAGTTGTTGGCCTGCTTCAGGCCCAGATAGACATTGGCCGGGGTGTCGAACAATTCCGGCGCGATGGTCAGCGCGTCCAGCGCCGTTTCGACCTCGCTTGGCGCATGGTCGGGGTCGAGAATGAGGTTGCGGCGCTGCTCGACCAGCGCGCGGGCGAGCGGGTTGTGGAAGATACGCTGAGGCAGCGTCAGTTCGATCGGCGCGCTTTCGCCGGTCTTGCCGGAAATGCTGGTGGCGCTGAGCGTCATCGTCACTTTGGCGCCCGCCCACGGGTGCTCGGAGAGATCGATCGTGCTTTTCGCGTCGCCCGCGCCGTTTTCGGTCGCCGGCAGCTCGAGGGCCGCTTCCGGCGGGGGGCTGAGGGTGCGCGGGGCGGGGCCCGCGCCCTCATGCGCGCGGGCGAATGTCGCCCGGGCGCCGGCGAGCCCGAAGCGGTCGGCGGTCCGGTAGGCGAGGGTCAGCGTGCCGCTGAGGTTGGCGCGAGGGTCCTCGGTCAAGGCGATCGTCGGCTTGCCGGCCGGAATGACCGCGATAACGACGCTTGCCGCCGGCGTCCCGTCGCGCAGGATCGTCGCCTTGCCCGCCCCACGGATCGTCCAGCGCTTTTCGGCAGGAGCGTTCGGGGCTTGGGCGTTCGGGGCCTGAGTGTTCGCGGCGGTGGTCTCGCTCTTTTGCTCCGATGGCGCGATCGCCCCCTCGACGCGAGTCTTGACGACGCCCGGATCGCCGCGCACCACCAGGACCGAATCCTCGGGGACGGTGAGGGCCTGCGGATCGGCGCTCTTGAAGCCGATCACCACCGGCGGCCGGCCGGCATAGGGCGGCGGGTCGATCCACGCGTCGATGCGGGCCGCCACGGCGGCTTGCGCCGCTTCGCCGCGCCAGTCGAAAGCAGAGGCCAGGCGGCCGTACATCTCCGGTCCCGCTGCGACCGCCGCGGCGAAGGCGAGCATCGCCGCGCCGAAACGGAGCGCGTAGGGGTCCCGCTCGGCCATGCGCGGCGAGGGCGGGGCGACGCGGATCGCGTCCACCGCGCGCTCGAGACGCGCCCGGTGCGCCGCCCAGAGGGCCTCCGTGCCCGGATCGCCCTGCTCGTTGGCGAGGGTGTCGGCGAGCGAGGAGGCCGGACGGTGGCTCGCCGCCGAATCGCGGTCGAGCCGCGCGAGCGCGTCGCGAGCCGCCGGACGGCGCAATCTCATGAGCGGCGAGAGGGCCGCGCCGGCGCCGAGCGCGAACAGGATGACGCCGGCGATGCGAACGGAGCGCGGCGCGAATTGCCATGTCCCCGCCCACGAGGCGGCGAGAAACAGGACGCCGACAGCGAGCGCGAAGACAAGCGGGGGCCAGGCGCGCTCGACGATGAGCGCGCGGCGCGCCAGGCTCACGAGCGCCCGGAGGCGCCCGCCGCCGCTTGATGGTCTATCCGTATCCTTCACCGCGATACCGTGATTGGCCGTTGGTATCAGATTGTACGCGATCTCTTTTGCGCAAGTCTCGTTCGTTGAGCAAAATTCAGGCCAAACCGCCGCAAGGAAACGCCCGACGCCGATTCCCGTTCCCCCATTCTAGTCGACAACCGTCACTTTAGCCACGGCGGAAGCGTGTCGAGGCCGATCAATTCCTCATAAGTCCGCCTCGGCCTCACAATTGCGTATTCCGCCCCTTTCACCAGCACCTCGGGAACGAGGAGGCGGGTGTTGTAGGTTCCCGCCTGCACCGCGCCGTAGGCGCCGGCGCTCATGATCGCGATCAGATCGCCCGCGGCAAGCGTGGGCAGGTCCCGGTCGAGCGCCAGATAGTCGCCGCTTTCGCAGACTGGCCCGACCACGTCGCAGCGCTCGAAATGGGCGCGCGGTTCCGGCTCCCTCACCGGCAGGATGTCGTGGTGGGCGTCATAGAGGGTCGGCCGCACAAGATCGTTCATCGCCGCATCGACGACGACGAAACGCTTGGCCTCGCCGTTCTTGAGGTAAAGGACCGAAGCGACCAGCGCGCCGGCGGCGCCGACGATCGCGCGCCCCGGCTCCAGGATCACCCGGCAGCCGAGCGCGCCCATGCGGCGAGCGACGATTCCGGCATATTGCTCGGGCGTCGGCGGCGGATAATTGTCGTTGCGATAAGCTATGCCGAGGCCCCCGCCGAGATCGACATGCTCGATGGCATGTCCGTCGGCTCTCAGCGCCTGGACGAATTCGGCCATGAGCGCGAAGGCGCTGTCGAACGGCTTGAGATCGGCGATCTGCGAGCCGATATGCATATCGACGCCCTCGACTTTTATGCCCGGCAACGTGCGGGCGTAGGCGTAGACAGCGCGAGCGCGCGAAATCGGCACGCCGAATTTGTTCTCCGATTTTCCGGTCGCGATCTTGGCGTGGGTCAGCGCATCGACATCCGGATTGACGCGGATGGCGACTGGCGCGACGGCGCCCGCCTCCGAGGCCGCGCGCGACAGAGCCTCGAGCTCTCCCTCCGATTCGACGTTGAAGCAGAAAATCTTCTCGCTTAACCCCAGCTTCATCTCGGAGAGCGTCTTGCCGACGCCGGAGAAGACAATGCGATTCCCCGGCACGCCCGCCGCCCGCGCTCGCCGCAATTCGCCCTCGCTGACCACGTCCATGCCAGCGCCGAGGCCCGCCAGCGTCGTCAGCACCGCCTGGTTCGAATTGGCCTTCATGGCGTAGAAAATCGCCGCGTTCTGGCCCGCGAACGCGGCTCGAAAGGCTTCGAAATTCGTTTCGACGGCGTTGCTCGAATAGCAATAGAAGGGCGTTCCGACGTCGACCGCAATGGTCGCCAGGGCAACGTCTTCGCAATGGAGAGCGCCGTCGCGATAGGAAAAAGGCTGCATTCGGCGAACGCGGCTATTTGAGCAGGGGATCGAGGAAGAACGGCTGCTTCGGCGGGACGATCGGCGGGATCGACGGGTGGGACAGGGCGCTCATGTTGGCGGGGTTCGAGCTCGCCGGTTTGGGCGGCGCATTGGCGTCGGGCGGAGGCTCGAGCGGGCCATATCGGCCGCAACCGGCAAGACCGAGCGCGAGCAGGGCGGCGAGCGCGGAGAAGCGCGTCGCAAAAGATTGCGGGAATTGAGCGGCCACGAACGACTCCGGATGGGTCGCGCGCACTATACAGAAACCGCGGGCGGAGGCGAGGCGACGCCATCCTCCCCCGCAACGCGGGGGAGGGGGACCGTGCGAAGCATGGTGGTGGGGGCGCCGCTTTCGCGAGCGTCAGGCCGGCGTTGACCCAGGCGCGCGTCCCCCCGCAGAGTCGAGCGATCGACATGGAGATCGCCTCATGCCGCGGCGGCTTGTCTCATCGGGCTCCCCTCTGGAGCCTCAAATCGGATTCTCACGCGCCGTCCGTTGCGGCCCTTATCTGGCGGTGGCCGGAACCGCGCCGATCGGCGCCGACGGCCGGGCGGCTCACCCCGGCGATGTCTATGAGCAGACCAGGGTCTGTCTCGCCATCGCCGCCAAGGCCATCAGGGAAGCAGGCGGGCGCCTCGAGGATGTGACGCGGACCCGGGTGATGCTCACCGACATCGACCGCTGGCGGGACGCCGCCCGCGCCCACGGCGAATTCTTTGGCGAGATTCGGCCGGCCACAACCTTTGTCGGCGTCGCGCGGTTCATCGATCCCGAGTGGCTGGTCGAAGTCGAGATCGACTGCTTCCGCGGCGATTAGCCGCGCTACTCCGGCGCTCGCTCGAACATCTTGAAGCCCGGCGGGCCGCGCGGCCGGCAGCGAAGATGGCCATCGTCGGGCGGAAGGCCGACCCGTCAGAAAAAACGGCCGCTCCCTCGCGACCCTCCACAACTTGTCAGCGTCCTGGTCCTGGAGATGGATTCAGGCCGCGAGCCGCCCCTTGAACGCCTTGCGATAAGCGAGGACGCCAATCCCGGCGAAGCCGAGAAACATCATCGCCCAGGTCGAGGGTTCCGGAGCTCCGACCAGACCGGTGCAGGCGACGTCTTCGCGGCAAAGGGCCGTTCCCGGCGCAATCGACAGGTTCGCGACGAAGGGCACTGGGATGCCGAGGAAACTTCCCGCGGCCGGAGGCCCTCCAATCACGAACGGATGGGTCGCGTCGGCGCCGCTCGCGGTGAAATTCAGTTCCGTGCCGCAGATGCTCCCCGTCGCCGTGCACTGAACCATGTCAGCATATGGCCCAGGGAAGTCCGGTCCCGGAGCCGGAGTAAAACTTCCGGTCGAGAACGGGGTGACCCAACTCCAGGTGTCTCCGCCGACAGTTCCGGAGGCGGGGGGCGACAAGGCGAAACTGATCGGGTTCCCACCCGCCGACAGATCGAACCAGAACGAATCGCCTGCAACAAAATTCTCATCCGCCGCCAGAGCGACGGAGAAATCGAGGCTGCTCGTCGTGTCGCCGGTCACGGTCACAGTCCCGAACGAAATCGGGCAGATCATTCCGGCGCAGACGCCTGTGGTCATTCCGTCCAGAATAAGGTTGAACACGTGGTCTATGGCTTTCGCCTGGCTCGGGCTTGGCAGCGCCATCGCACCCGCAATCACGCCTGCCGCGATCAAACGGGACAAGACCGAGCCTGAAGAAGCCTTCATGAGTTTTCCCCCGTTCGGCGCTGACCGAGCTTCATCGAACCGAGCGCCTATACCGACGCTATCTCAAACTACGCGAGGTGTCTAGCGTAGTCGGAAATATTCATTTGACAGTATACAACTCAATAGTTGTATCCGCGCACGAATGACTACTATTACTACTAGGTCTCGTTGAAACCCTCCACGAAGGCGATCGGGGCCCCCCTCTGCGAGAGTCCGGGGGCAAAGCTACTCTGGGGCCCGCTCGAAAACCTTCAGGCCCGGCGGGATGATCGCCCAGGCCGGGCGGCCTTGAGTGAAGATGGCCATCGTCGGACGGAAAGCCGACGGGTCGTCCAGCGAGCCCGCATACAGGGTGTACGAGTGGGACTTGCCGATCTCGCCGCCGAACACCAGGCTCATGCATTGGGCGCAGCGGTTTCGCACCGCATCGCCGCCGTTGGCCGCCTTCGAGCGGAACTGGCGCGCCTCGCCGGCAAAGCGAACCGCCTCCGCCCTGAAGCCCATGAAGGGGATGAAGCCAGAGCCCGAGGCCCTGCGGCAATCGGCGCAATAGCAATGGCCCGAGCCGAGCGGCTCGCCCGCCGCCTCATAGCGCAGGGCGCCGCAAAGGCAGCCGCCGGCATAACGCTTCGCTTCAGTGGTCATTCAACCGCTTCCCTGCGTGGACATGGACCGCCGGAGCCTCAGCCTCAATCGTGGCCGCGGATCGACGACGTCGGGCTCCTGTCTATCGCGGGATAAGCGCCGGCCGGTAGGGTCGGAGGCACGGGCTCGCCGATCGGGGCCGGCGGCAGGGCGACGTCGGGGCCGTCGCCCGGTTCGGGCGACGGCTCCGGCGGAGGCGGAGCGGCGGGCGTTTCCGGCGCGCTCAGATGCGCAATGTCGAGGGGCTCGTCGATCTCGGGCGCGGGCGGCAGGCCGTCCCGGGGGCCGGGCGCGGGCAGAAGGTCCGGCGCGGGCGTCGGCTTGCAGATGCGGCGAGGGCCGGTGTCGGTCGAGCCGTGGTTGGCGAGGTCGAGATGGATGTGGTTGGTATGGAACGCATCCGCGCCGGGTCCAAGCACGGTGGTGAAATACTGGCAGGCGCCAGCATGCGCCTCATGCAGGAAAGCCGCCTCCTGGCTGCCTGCCGCCTTCCAGTCGTGGACGAAGTCGATGCGACGGCCATCGGCAAGCGTGAAGCCCGCGACGTCCACCGCATTCCCAAAGGCGTGCTCGGAGAGGCGCGCGCCGGGCATGTTGTCGATTCCCCGGCAGCTATAGGCGCCGAACACGTTGACGGTCACGACCTTTTGACCGAAGCGGGTCTGAGCGTCGGGCTCGACAATGGCGTTGAGCCAGGCCTCCAGCGCCGGAACCATCGGGCAGTCGATGGTGAGCCGCTTGTCGACCGCGATCGCGCCGTTATCGAGCGCCGAGACATGAAGCGGTCGGGTCATGCCGCATATGCCCGGACCGTCGATCTCGGGCGCGGCGACGATCCAATCGGAAAGGGTGACCTGCTTGCCGGCGAAGCAGGCGTTCTCGGCCTGCGTGCGCCAGATCGGCCGCTCGGGTCGGCCGAAGAACCCGCAACTCGTGAGAACGAGAGCGAAAGGCACAAACACGACAGGCCGAACGCAACGCGCCATGGCGCGAGACTTGAGCCGATCGGCTTAAGAAACGCTGAACCATGCGGCGTTAGGATTCGCTCAACCATAACGCTTGCGACATAACGGGTGTGCGCCCGAACGATCCTCTGGCCCGCGCGCCATCTCGTCGCCGCACTTTGCCCGCAAGGAATCTCCACGATGGGCGCCCGACAGTGGAATTGGCGAAGCGCGGCGTTGGGACTCGCATTGGGGCTTGCGGCGCCGGCGCCGGCCCTCGCGCACCCGCATGTGTGGGTCACAGTCAAGAGCCAGATCAGATTCACCGATGGCAAGGTCTCGGCGGTGGTCCACGACTGGGTCTTCGACGAGATGTATTCGTCGTTCGCCACCCAGGGCCTAGCGCAGCCCGGACAGCTCGCGACAAAGGCGGAGTTTGCGCCGCTGGCCAAGGAGAACGCCGGCAGCCTGGCCGAAATCGGCTATTTCACCACGCTGAAGATCGGCGGCAAGGCGGTCGATTTCGGCTCGGTGAGCGACTACTGGATGCAGGAGCGACCCGACCATCTGGTCGAGTTCCACGTCGTTCTCCCCCTCAAAGTCCCGGAGCCGGTGGGCAAGTTTCTTACCCTGCGGGTCGCCGATCCGGAGTTCTTCATCGACTTCGAATTCGACGACAAGGACCCCGTTAAGCTCGTCTCCGCGCCCTCGGGATGCGTGGTTACGGTCGCCAAGCCGAAACCGCTCGAGGCGAGCGACAAGCAGAAACTGACCGAGTCCTTCTTCACCAACCTCGCGCCGGGAACCAATTTCGGTTTCAAGATGGCGAGCGCCGCCATCGTCGCCTGCCCATGAAACGCTCGATGACGAAGCGCGCGATCGTAAGCGTCAGTCTTGGATGGGCGGTTTTATGCGCGCAGGCGGCGGCGGCGCTGGCGCAGCTTCCGGCGCGGCCGTTCGCGGTCGCGGGCGGCGAGAGCGGGGGCGGGACCACAAGCGGGCTCACGGGCTGGCTGATGGCCGAGCAGTCGCAGCTCACCCATCTCATCGCGGCCCATGTGCGCGCGCTGCACGGCCAGCCGGGCGCGGCCTTCGGCCTCGTCGGTCTCGGCCTCGCCTATGGCGTGGTTCACGCCGCTGGCCCCGGACATGGCAAGGCGGTCCTCGCCTCCTACATGCTGGCCAACGAAAGGTCGCTCAAGCGCGGCGCCGTGATGGCGCTCATCGCGGCGCTGCTTCAGGCGCTGATCGCAATCGCGCTCGTCGGCGCGGCTGGGTTCGTCTTTCGGGCGACCGCCTCTGAGATGAACCGCGCGGCCGACTGGATCGTGCTCGCGAGCTATTTGAGCGTCGCCGCCATTGGCGCCTGGCTGGTCTGGCGGAAGGGCGGCGCGCTCATCGCGGCGCTTAGCCGGCGCCGCGACTGGCGCCGCGCGATGGCTTCCGCCCCGGATTATGCAAACATTCCATGGACTCGGCCGGCGCTCAGCCTTTCGGCGGCGGCCTACCGCGCCGGACCGGGAGACGGCGCCGCCGCGCCCGCGGAAGGCTGCGGACACATGCATGCGCCCGACCCGGCGGAGCTCAACGGATCGTTTTCCTGGCGCGCCGCGGCCGGAACGGTGATCGCCGCGGGCGCGCGTCCCTGCTCGGGCGCGATCCTGGTGCTGGTGTTCGCGATGGCGCAGGGGCTGTTCGCGGCTGGAGTCGCGGCGGCGCTGGCGATCGCGATCGGCACCGCGGCGACGACCGCCGCGCTCGCCTCGATGGCGGTCTTCGCCAAGTCGGCCGCGATGCGGCTCGCGGCGGGGGACAATTCGCGCCTTGCGCTGGTGGCGCGAGGCTTCGAATTCGCCGCCGCCCTCGCGGTGCTGGCGTTCGGCCTCGCGCTATTGGCCGGCGCGCGCGGCGGGACCTGATCCTGTATTCCGCCTGATTGGTTCTCCGTCAGCGAGCCCAGCGAGCCGGGGATTACGGTGACGGATTACGGGATTACGGGATTACGAGGATTACCGTGGAGGATTACGGGGAGGATTACGGGGAGGATTACGGTGACGAGGATTACGGATTACGGTGACGATTACGGTGGACGATTACGGTGACGCTTTACTCAATCCCCCAATCCGTTCAGGGACGGTGACGATTTACTCA
>DATGHB010000294.1:0-7359 GCA_035308265.1 Roseiarcus sp. | reverse complement strand
ATCGCCACCATCGCGTAGACCATGCCGGCGTAGCCGAAGATCGGCTTCTTCGAGAACGTCGCCACCACCTGGCTGATGATGCCGAACCCGGGAATGATCAGGATGTAAACCTCGGGATGGCCAAAGAACCAGAACAGGTGCTGATAGAGGATCGGGTCGCCGCCGCCGGACGGCTCGAAGAACGTGGTGTGGAAGTTGCGGTCCGTCAGCAGCATGGTCAGCGCGCCCGCCAGAACGGGCAGTGAAAGCAGGAGCAGGAAAGCAGTCACCAGCACCGACCACACAAACAACGGCATGCGGAACATCGTCATGCCCGGCGCGCGCATATTGAAGATCGTGGCGATGAAATTGATCGAGCCGAGGATCGACGAGACGCCGGCCAGATGAAAGGTCAGGATGGCGAAATCCGCCGCCGGACCCGGCGTCCCTTCAAGGCCGGACATCGGGGGATAGAGCACCCAGCCGCCGCCAAACCCACGCATCCCCGGCGAACCTTCCACGAACATCGAGCATATCAGAAGCACGAAGGCCGCAACCAGCATCCAGAACGACAGGTTGTTGAGCCTCGGAAACGCCATGTCTGGCGCGCCGATCATCAACGGCACCATCCAGTTGCCGAAACCGCCCATCATCGCGGGCATCACCATGAAAAAGATCATGATGATGGCATGGCCGGTGAAGACCACGTTGTAGGCGTTCTTGGCGGCGTCGATCGACCCGTCGCCGGACATGATCGCCGAAATCAGCGGGAACAGATGCATTCCCGGCTCCATCAATTCGGCGCGGATCAGGATCGAAAGCGCCGTGCCGACGAGCCCGGCGCAAATCGCGAAGGCCAGATAGAGCGTTCCGATGTCCTTGTGATTGGTGGAATAGAGAAACCGCCGCCATCCGGTCGGGATGGGGTGCTCATGCCCGTGATCGTGATCGACCGCGACATCGTGATGAGAAAAGTCGGTGACGGACGCCATGTTCTAACGACTCCGGTGGTGCATGTTCGGCTGGCTCTAAGACGGCGCCGATTTTAAGGACGGACGAGCGGCCCCGAGGCGACGTCGACGCCGTCCGAGAGCGCGAATTCTTTCTTGGCGTCAACGAGCCAAGCTTTGTACTCCGGCTCGCTGACCACGCGCACGTTGATCGGCATGAACGCGTGGTCGATGCCGCAGATGTTGGAGCATTGCCCGTAGAAGAAGCCCACCTTGTCGGCCTTGAACCAGGTCTTGTTGAGCCGGCCCGGAATCGCGTCGATCTTGATCCCGAACGAGGGCACGGAAAACGAGTGAATGACGTCCTGCGAGGTGACGTCGACTTCGACCACCTTGCCGACCGGAACCACCATCGGGTTGTCGGCGGTGATGACCCGCGGCTGGCCGGGTTTGAGGTCCTTGTCCTCGACATAGAGCGAGTCGAAGGCAAAGCCGCCCTGGGACTTCGGATAGCCGTAGTTCCAGTGCCACTGCGACGCCGTCACCTTCACCACCAGGTCCGGCGCGGGAATGATCAGCTGCTTGGCGAGCAGCCGGAACGACGGCACCGCGATCACCACCAGAAGCAGCGCCGGCAGCACCGTCCAGGTGAATTCCAGCAGACCGTTGTGAGTCCGCCGCGAGGGCACCGGATTGGCGGTCTCGTTGAAGCGCCAGAGGATATAGACGATGAGCCCCAGCACCAGCAGGGAGATGAGGGTGATCACGGGAAGCAGGATGGCGTTGTGGAACCAGACGAGGTCGTCGGCGATCGGGCTGTTGGACGGGAGAAAGCCGACCCCCGCCTCATGGGGGCCGCCGACCAGGGCCGCCCCCGCCTTCGGCGCGATGAGCGGAACCAGCATTGCCCCAAGGCCCGCCCTGACCGCGTTCAAGCGTACGCGCATAACAACCTGTCTCCTGGCGCCGCGCCCCCCGATTCCGGCGCGGCGCGACAATAGACGGCGCGGCGAGTCGTTGACAAATGAAAAATTCCCCAGGGCTGCTTCCCGCGCACGGCCGATCGCGGCGGCGCGGAGAGCGATGACGCCTTTTTCCGCCTTTATTGAGGCCGTTCGGGCCGTTCGGCGGCGGCGGCGATTTTGTGCTTGGCGGACCGCCCCGGCGACCGCAATATGGCCCCTCCCTCCCGGCTCAAGGCGATCGCGCCCGTCGCGACGCCTTAAACGAGACGCGCGTCATGGCGGATGAAAGCGACGAAGCGCCGCACCGACTGATGTCCCCGGCGCTGGCGGCCCTGGTGGCCGTCGGCTGGCTCGCCGCCGCGGTCATCTGGTGGCAGGGCGCGCAGACCCGGTCCCGGCTGACCGACCAGATGACGGCGACGGAAAAGGCGCGCGAGTCCCTTGCCTCGGACCTGCAAAATCTCGAAAAGAAGGCCGGCTCCGCCGCCGACCTGAAGAACAAGGCGGCCGCCGCCGAGAAGGCGCTGTCCGACGCCGCGGCCGCAAGAGCGTCGGCGCAAAACGAACTCGCCGATCTCACCAAGCAGATCAGCGACGCCAAACTGGCCATTTCCGGGGCGCAGGAGGAGGCGGGCGCCAAGACGCGCGACCTGCAGGCCGTCGACGCCCGGCTCAAGGACGAAACCGACCGCATGGCGGCGATGCAGAGCCAGGCGCAGTCCCTTTCGGCCGAGGAGAGCCGCTTGCAGGGCGAGGTCGACACAGCGCGCAGGGCTCTCGCCGACGCTCAGGCTCAGACCGAAGCCGCGCGCAGGGAGTTCCAGACCCTGCAAGGCGAGATCGCCTCCGCGACCGCCGAGCTCAGCGCCCTTCAAGCGCAAATCCACGCCGCGAGGCCGCCTGGCCCGAACCCGTGACAGCCGCCGGTCTGCGGCTCCGTGAGGCCTGGCTTGTGGGCGAACCAGACCAAATTTGCTTAGCCTTCTTTGATTTCGCCCGATTGTGAGCCGAAACCCGGCCTCCCCTTTTCGGCAATCCTGCCATGAGGAGATTGTGCGGCCCGGGCCCCCGTGTTTAACATCGAACGCGCCGGCGGGTTGAGGACCGTGGCCTAGGGCCGGCGCGGCGCGGGAGGCTTCATGGACGAACTCGCCACCACGGACAAACCCGCCGAGCAGGCGGCGGAGATGCGTCCCCATTCCGCCGACGAACTCAAGGCCGCGGTGCTGGCGAAACTGACCTACGCCGTCGGCAAAACGCCGGAAGTCGCCACGCCGCGGGACTGGTTTCTGGCGGTCACCTTCGCCACCCGCGACATCATCGTCGGCCGCTGGCTCGAATCCCTGAACGCCGTCTACGCCGACGGGCGCAAGCGGGTCTACTATCTTTCGCTCGAGTTCCTGATCGGGCGCCTGCTGTTCGACGCCTTGACCAGTCTCGGCGTCGCCGAGCCGATGAGGGAAGCCCTCGACGGGCTCGGCGTCAGGCTTGCGGACTTGCGCCGGATCGAGCCCGACGCGGCGCTGGGCAATGGCGGCCTTGGCCGCCTCGCCGCCTGCTTCATGGACAGCATGGCGACGCTGTCCATCGCCGCGCACGGCTACGGCATCCGTTACGACAATGGCCTCTTCCGCCAGATCATCCGCGGCGGCTGGCAGCAGGAGACGCCGGAGGACTGGCTGGTCAACGGCAACCCGTGGGAATTCGTCCGTCCCGAATACAATTACGCGATCGGCTTCGGCGGCTCGGTCGAGATGGTCCACGACGACGACGGGCGCGTCCACCATGTGTGGCGCCCGGTCGAGACGGTGGAAGCCGTCGCCTACGACACCCCGATCGTCGGCTGGCGCGGCCGGCACGTCAACACGCTGCGCCTGTGGTCGGCGCGCGCGACCGACCCCTTGAAGCTCGAGGCCTTCAACGCCGGCGACTATGTCGGCGCGTTTACGGAGGCGGTGAGGGCCGAGGCGATCTCCAAGGTCCTCTACCCCAGCGACGCCACTCCGGCCGGCCAGGAACTGCGGCTGAGGCAGGAGTATTTCTTCGCTTCCGCCTCGCTCCTCGACCTCATTCGCCGCCACAACAAGCAATGGGGCGACGTGCGCACGCTCGGCCAGCACGCCGCCGTCCAGCTCAACGACACCCATCCGGCGATCGGCATCGCCGAACTCATGCGCATTCTCGTCGACCTCAACAAGGTCGAATGGGACGAGGCGTGGTCAATCACCCAGGCGACGTTCTCCTACACCAACCACACCCTGTTGCCCGAGGCGCTCGAGACCTGGCCGGTGCCATTAATGGAGCGGGTGCTGCCCCGTCACATGCAAATCATCTACCTGATCAACGCGGCGCATCTCGACGGCGCGCGCAGGCGCGGTTTCGTCGACGCGGGCATGCTCGCCACGATTTCGCTGATCGACGAACATGCCGGGCGCCGGGTGAGAATGGGGAACCTCGCCTTTATCGGCTCGCACAAGATCAACGGCGTCTCGGCCCTGCATACCGAGCTCATGCGCAAGACCGTGTTCCATTCCCTGAATTCGGTCTATCCCGGCCGCATCGTCAACAAGACCAACGGCATCACGTTTCGCCGCTGGCTCATCGAGTGCAATCCGGATTTGGCTCAGATCATTCGCCAGGTTCTCGGCGAGCGCGGGCTCGACGACTATCGGGCGCTCAAGGGCCTCGCCGCGCACGCCGACGATTCCTCGATGCACGAGCGGGTGGCCGAGGCCCGGCGCAAGCGCAAGATGGCGCTCGCCAGCGCGATCGCCGATCAGCTCAACTTGCGCGTCGACCCCGAGGCGATGTTCGACGTGCAGGTGAAGCGGATCCACGAATACAAGCGCCAACTGCTCAACCTCATCGAAACGGTCGCCCGCTATAACGCCATCCGCGCCAACCCGACGATCGACTTCGCGCCGCGGGTCAAGGTCTTCTCCGGCAAGGCCGCCGCGAGCTACACCCAGGCCAAGCTGATCATCAAGCTCGCCATCGACGTGGCGAAAGTCGTCAACTCGGACCCCACCCTGCGCGGCCTCCTGAAAGTCGCGTTCCTGCCCAACTACAACGTCTCGCTGGCGGAGATCATCATGCCGGCCGCGGACCTCTCGGAGCAGATCTCGACCGCCGGCATGGAAGCCTCCGGCACCGGCAACATGAAGATGGCGCTGAACGGCGCGTTGACCGTCGGCACGCTCGACGGCGCCAATGTCGAGATGCGCGATCTGGTCGGCGAGGACAACATCTTCATCTTCGGCCTGACCGCGGCGGAGATCGAGGCGGCGCGCGCGAAGGGCATCGATTCGTCCGAATACATCTCAGCCTCGCCGATCCTGCGCGAGGCGCTCGACCAAATCGGCTCCGGCGTGTTCTCGACCGATGATGCCGGGCGTTATCGCACCCTCGTCGATACGCTCACCCATCACGATTACTTCATGATCTGCGCCGACTTCGACGCCTATTGGGCGACCCAGATGAAGATCGACGAAGCCTGGCGCGACCGCAAGCGCTGGATGCGCTCGAGCATCCTCAATACCGCCAATGTCGGCTGGTTCTCCTCCGACCGGACCATCGCCGAATACGCGAAGGAAATCTGGAACGCGCCGTTCGCGCCGATCAGCTGAGGCGGCGCCATGGAGATTGTCATGGGGGAGGAATGGAGAGCGCGTGAAGCCGACCTCAACGCGATCGCGGCCGCGCGCAATTCCGATCCCTTCGCCGTGCTCGGGCCGCATCAGACGCCTCAGGGGTGGGTCATCCGGGTGTTCGCGCCCGAGGCGGTCTCCGTTCGCGCGCTCACCCGCGCGGGCGGGCTCTTGGCCGAGCTGCCGCGCCGCAAGGATGACGTGTTCGAGGCGCTGATCCCCTCTCTCAAGGAGCGTCCCGCCTACCGGGTCGAGGTCACGACCGCGCATGGGGTCTTTTCGTATATCGACCCGTACGCGTTCGGCCCGGCGCTCGGCCCGGTCGACGACTATCTGGCGCGAGAGGGCACGCACCGCGAGCTCTATCGCCGGCTTGGCGCCGAGCTCACGCGCCACGAAAACGTCGACGGCGTTTTGTTCGCTGTCTGGGCGCCCAACGCGACCCGCGTTTCGGTGGTCGGCGAGTTCAATCGGTGGGACGGCCGGCGCTCGCAGATGCGCCGGCGCTTCGACAGCGGCCTATGGGAGATCTTCATCCCTGAACTGGCGGCAGGGGCGATCTACAAGTTCGAGCTCCTAGGGCCGGACGGGACGCTGTTGCCGCTGAAAGCCGATCCGTTCGGCTTCGAGGCCGAACTCAGGCCCTTGACCGCTTCGGTCGTCGCCTCGAGCTCGGACTTCGCCTGGACCGACACCGAATATATGGCCAGGCGCCGGGAAGGCGAGCCGCGACGCAAGCCGATGGCGATCTACGAGGCGCATCTCGGCTCGTGGCGGCGCGGCGAGGGCGGACGGTTTCTCACCTACGACGAACTCGCCGACCAGCTCATCCCTTATGTCGTCGGCATGGGCTACACCCATATCGAGCTTCTGCCGATCAGCGAGCATCCGCTCGACGCATCCTGGGGCTACCAGCCGGTCGGCCTGTTCGCGCCGACCCGCCGCTTCGGCGAGCCCGCGGCGTTCGCCCGCTTCGTCGATCGCGCGCATGGCGCGGGTCTGGGCGTCATCCTCGACTGGGTCCCGGCGCATTTTCCGACCGATCAGCATGGGCTCGCCCATTTCGACGGCACCGCGCTCTACGAGCATGCCGATCCGCGCAAGGGCTTCCATCCGGACTGGAACACCGCGATTTACAATTTCGGCCGCACCGAGGTCGCGAACTTCCTCTATTGCAACGCGCTCTACTGGGTCGACCGCTTCCACATCGACGGGCTCCGCGTGGATGCGGTCGCCTCGATGCTCTATCTCGACTATTCCCGCCGCGAGGGCGAATGGCTGCCCAACGCCGACGGCAGCCGGGAAAACCGCGACGCGATCGCCTTTCTCCGCCGCGTCAACGAGCTCGTCTACGGGAGCTTTCCAGGAGCGATCACCATCGCCGAGGAATCGACCGCCTTCCCGGGCGTGTCGCGGCCGACCGACCAGGGCGGCCTCGGCTTCGGCTTCAAGTGGAACATGGGCTGGATGCACGACACGCTGGACTACATGTCGCAGGATCCGCTCTACCGCCGCTGGAGCCACAACCGGATGACGTTCGGTCTTCTGTACGCCTTCAGCGAAAACTTCGTTCTGCCGATCTCGCACGACGAAGTCGTCCACGGCAAAAGCTCGGTCGTGTACAAGATGCCGGGCGACGAATGGCAGCGCTTCGCCAACGCGCGCGCCTTCTACGGGTTCATGTGGGGCCATCCCGGCAAGAAGCTCCTGTTCATGGGGCAGGAGTTCGGGCAGACCACCGAGTGGAACGCCGCGGAGTCCCTTCCCTGGTGGCTGCTCGACCATTGGCCCCATCAGGGCGTCCAGGCGTGGGTCCGC
>DATGHB010000293.1:0-5321 GCA_035308265.1 Roseiarcus sp. | reverse complement strand
CGTGCTATAAGGGCCGCCGTTGGCGTTGAGTAGGAGTTCCCATGGCCCCGTCCCGCCCCTACTGGAAAGGCTATCTCAAGCTTTCCCTCGTCTCATGCCCGATCGCGCTGTACACCGCGACCTCGCCCGGCGAGCGGGTCGCCTTCCGGCAAATCAACAAGAAGACCGGCCATCGCCTTCGCCAGCAGCTGATCGACGACGAGACAGAGGAGCCGATCGATCCTGAAGACAAGGGGCGGGGCTACGAGGTCGACAAGGGCGTCTACCTGCAGGTCGAGGACGAAGAACTCGACGCGATCGCGATCGAGAGCAGCCACACGATCGACATCGACAGCTTCGTGCCGAAATCCGAGATCGACGAACGCTATATCGAGAGCCCCTATTACCTCGTTCCGGAGGGCAAGGTCGCGCTCGAGGCGTTCGCGGTCATCCGCGACGCAATGCTCGGCAAGGGCATGGTGGCGCTGGGACGGGTGGTGCTCTCCAAGCGCGAGCGGCCGATCATGCTTCAGCCGCGCGGCAAGGGCCTCCTTGGGGCGACCCTCCGATATCCTTATGAGGTCCGGGACGAAGCGATTTATTTCAATGACATCGCGGAGATTCAGATTCCCAAGGACATGCTCGCCCTCGCCGAGCACATTCTCGAGAGCAAGGCGGCGAGCTTCGATCCGTCGAAATTCCACGACCGCTATGAAGAGGCGGTGGTGGCCATGCTGAACGAGAAGAAGGCGGGGATGCCGGTCGCCAAGGAGCGGCCGAAGCCGAGGATCGTGGCCGGCACGGACCTGATGGCGGCCTTGCGCCAGAGCATCGAGACCGGCAAGGAGGCCGCGCCCAGGACCGCGCCCGCCGCCGCGAAAGCTGCCCGGGTCGCCAAAGGCAAGCGGGCGGCGAAAGGCAGCCTGGACCAGCGCGAGATGCTGCTGCCGATCGCCGGCGGTGCGCCGGCCAAGGAGCCCGCCAAAGCGAAGGAAGCGATAGAGAAACCGGCGCAAAAATCCGGCGCGCGGAAAAAGGCGGGATAGCTTCGCCCACCCAAATCCCGGCCGGTTCCGAGGCGTGCCGCCAGACGCACTTTTTCGTGCTTCGCGCCTCGATTGGCGGCGCCTCCTCAGCCGGAGACGCTGAGGTGGTCGAGATCGGCGATCAATCCCGGCCCGGCGGGTTTCCACTTCAGCTTTCTTTGGGTCTCAGCGCTGGATGCGGGCATGTCGAGCCCGGCGAACATGCCGAGCCAGCCAAAATAGGCTTGCGCTTCTTCCGGGGCGATGGATTGGACCGGCAGACTCAGGCGCCGGCCGATGGCTTCCGCGATGTCGCGCATCGGAACGCCTTCCTCGGCGACCGCGTGATATTTCGCGTCCGGCTCCCCCTTCTCGATCGCCAGCCGATAGAGCCGGGCGACGTCGAGAACATGCGCCGCCGGCCAGCGATTAAGCCCGTCCCCGACATAAGCGCACACGCCCGTCTCGCGATAAATCGCAATCGCCGGGCTGATGAGACCCTGCCGGACCGGATCGTGAACCTGGGGCAGCCGCACCACCGAGACGTTGACCCCGCCGGCGGCGACGGATGCGGCCGCCTCCTCGGAGGCCGCGCGAGGATGGGCGTCGCTCCCGACGATGGCATTGCCCTCTTTCGCCGGCTCGCCGGGCACGGTGTTGGCGATCGGCGTCCCGGAGGTCACGATCAGGGGCCGTTGGGACCCAGCGAGACTCTCGCCCAGCGCCTTGACGACCTGACGGTCGCCCTCGCAATTCTGGACGAAGCGCGAAAAGTCGTGGTTGAAGGCGAGGTGAATGACGCCGTCCGAACGCGCCGCGCCGTCCTTGAGGCTCGCGGGCTCCGCGATCGATCCGCGATAGACCTCCGCGCCGGCGGCCGCGAGCGCCGGCGCCTTGTCGTCCGAACGGCAGAGGCCGATCACCCGATGGCCCGCGCCGACCAGTTCCTTGACGACGGCGGAGCCGATGAAGCCGGTCGCGCCGGTGACGAATACACGCATGTCGAGAGTCTCCTGGTTTTGCTGGAGACAAATATGCGCCGCGATGATATCATGTTAAAGTAGTGATCGTATCATGGTATAGAACCTAACAGAATGAACGAGCGCGTCACCGCCGAGAACCTGCTCGGGACCTATCTCAAGGATCGCCGCCTGAAACTCGATCCATCGTCGTTCGGCTTCCCCGCGGGGCGCCGCCGCACGCCTGGGCTTCGCCGCGAAGAAGTGGCGAGCCGCGCCAATATCAGCCCGACCTGGTACACTTGGCTCGAGCAGGGGCGCGGCGGCGCCCCCTCGGCGGACGTGCTCGACCGGATCGCCCGCGCCCTCCTCTTGACCGAGGTCGAGCGCGAGCACCTATTCCTGGTTGGCCTCGGCCGGCCGCCCGAGGTTCGCTACAACCGTGTCGATGGCGTGACGCCAAGGCTGCAGCGCGTTATCGACGCGCTCGACCCGACCCCCGCCGTGATCCGGACCGCAACATGGGACGTCGTGGCGTGGAACCGGGCGGCGACCGTGATGCTGGTGGACTACGGGTCGCTTCCGGCGGAGGAGCGCAACATCCTGCGTTTCATCTTCCTTGATCCCCGCGCCCGCGCGGCGCAATACGATTGGGAGGGCGTGGCGCGGTTCGTATTGGGCGCGTTCCGGGTGGACGCCGCGCGCGCCGGCGCCGCGGCGGAGGCCGAGCCTCTCATCGATGAGCTCTGCCGGCTCAGTCCCGAATTCAAGGCGATGTGGCGCGAGAATGACGTTCGCGGCCCCCATGGCGAAGCCGTCAAGCACATCCGCCACCCGGTTCTCGGGCCTCTCGCGTTTGAATTTTCATCATTTCTGGTCGATGGCCGCACGGACCTCGCCATGGTGGTCTATAATCCGGCGACGCCTCAGGACGCCGAGCGGATCCGGGCGCTCATCGAATTCCCGCCCACCGGGGAGGCTCGAGCCGTGGAGACGAGGCTTGAGGAGGCGAGGCTGCGATGAGACCGGGTTTCGCGCTCGCACGTCTGGCGCCCGCCGGTCTTGCGGTTGGGCTTTCGCTCGCGCCGGGCGGGATTGCGATCGCGCTTGGAGGAGAGGGAAAAATCGCCGAAGGACGAGCGGTCGCGCTCAGGGTGTGCGCGGTCTGCCACGTGGTGGCCGACGATCAGGCGGTCGCGCCGACGCTCAACCCACCCGCGCCGCGCTTCGCCGAGATCGCCGCGCGGCCCAATGTGACGGAGGCTTTCCTGCGCGATTTTCTGACCCGGCCTCATGGCGCGGCGCGAACCTCGACGGCCATGCCCGGCTTTCTGATGCCGAGCTCTCAAACCGACGCCGCCATCGCCTACCTGATGAGCCTCAAGTCTGAGAAGTAGGAAGGATATTAACCGGCCGCTAAGACATCAATCAATAACCTTTGGTCGCGGTATGGTAAGTCAGCGCGATGTGTGAGGGCGCTCACATCTCGTTTCGGCTGATTGTGAAATTAACGAAGTATTGACAGATTCGCGGGTCGGGCTTTGCGGCATGCACGTCGGCGGGGCGGGGGCGGGGCGATGCAATATCTTCTGATTCTTCTTGTGGCCGTGACGATGGCGTGCGGGGCTGCGGCGGGCGTGACCATCGCCTTCGCGCCCGCCTATGCGGACGCCGCCAACACGAACGGCTATTAGGCCGGCGCCGCGCCGGCCGCGATGGAGTCGAGCGCGGTCAGCATGTCAGGCGTGAGCTTGAGGCTCGCCGCCGCCATATTTTCACGCAAGTGGTCGACCGAGGAGGTGCCCGGAATGAGCAGGATGTTGCGCTCGCGCTGAAGAAGCCAGGCGAGCGCCGCCTGCATCGGCGAAACGCCCGCCTGCCTGGCGACATCATCGAGCGCGGTCGATTGCAGGGGCGTGAAGCCGCCGAGCGGGAAGAACGGCACATAGGCCACGCCGGCTTGGGCGAGGTCATCGATGAACGCCTCGTCCCCGCGATGGGCGACGTTATAGTGGTTCTGCACGCAGACGATGGCGCAGATCCGGCGCGCCTCCGCGAACTGCGCCGGCGTGACGTTGCTGAGGCCGATGTGGCGCACGAGACCCTGGCGCTGAAGGCCGGCCAACACGGTGAGCGGCGCCTCGACCGGTCCTTCGCCGGGTCCGTGGATGTTCCCCATGATCCGGAGGTTCACGACGTCCAGCGCGTCCAGCCCGAGATTGCGCAGATTGTCGTGGACGGCGCTCTCGAGGTCGGCAGGCGCCATGGCCGGCAACCAGGACGCGTCGGCGCCGCGCTTGGCGCCGATCTTGGTGACGATGACGAGATCGTCGGGATAAGGATGCAGCGCCTCGCGGATCAGCTGGTTGGTGACATAGGGGCCGTAATAGTCGCTGGTGTCGATGTGATTGACGCCGCTCGCGACCGCCTCGCGCAGGACCGCGATCGCGCCGTCATGGTCCCTGGGCGGCCCGAACACGCCCGGACCGGCGAGCTGCATCGCGCCATAGCCCAGGCGCTTCACAACCCGGTCGCCGAGCCTGAATGTTCCGGCGCTGCTGATGTCGATCATCTCTTCACCTCCTCATGGATCGATCCGGCGCATGGGCCGCGTCGGGCGCACGATAACAGGGTCCGATCGGCTTACCCCCGTCGCGGCGCGCGGGTCGAGCGCGGCCGCTCGGGCGCGCCGGCCGCAGCCAGGATTTTGCGGTACTCGTCCCGCTTCTCGTGGATCGAGGCGATGACGAGACCCATCGGCACGCCGATGTCGACCAGCACCGCCTCGGAAAGCTGCAGGCTCGCCTCGATGGTCTCGGGCGCCGCGTCGGTCACGCCGAGCGCGTAGAGCGCCCGGGCGTGATCGGCGTCGCGGGCGCGGGCGACGAGCGTCACGTCCGGCCTGAGGCGCCGGGTCGTCTCGACCACCGCTTCGTTGGCCTTGGGCGCATCCATGGTGACGACGACGGCGCGCGCCATCTCAAGCCCGCACAGGCGCAGATATTCGGGCCGGGTGGCGTCGCCGTAATAGACCGGCCTGCCCTCGGAGCGGGCCCGCGCCGTCACGGAGGCGTTCGAGTCGACCGCGATGAAGGGAATCTTGTGCTTCTCCAGCATGTCGCCAACCAGCGCGCCGACGCGGCCGTAGCCGACGACGATGACCCGGGAAGCCTCGCTCTCCGGCGGGATCTCCGGCGCTTTTGTGTCAGCGCGCGGGGTGGAGCCGAGGCGCGCCCCGAGCTTCGCGAGCGGTGGAATCGCCAGCATCGAGATCGCGACCGCGGTCACCAGCGTCGTCGCCAACGCCCGATCGATCAAGCCGCCCGCGAGCGCCACGCCGATCATCACAAAGCCGAAT
>DATGHB010000292.1:0-16484 GCA_035308265.1 Roseiarcus sp. | reverse complement strand
TCGACGACGCCGAACGCAATCTGCGCAACACGCATATCGTCGCGCCGATCGCCGGCGAAGCCACCCAGGTCGACCAGATCGAGATCGGCCGCGTCGCGCCGGCCGGTCAACCGGTGTTTGCTGTCGTCGCGACTCAGGGTCTGTGGGTCGACGCCAATCCCAAGGAATCGGACCTCACCTATGTGCGCGCCGGCCTGCCGGCCAGCGTGACGATCGACGCCTTTCCCGGCGTCGAGTGGAAGGGCACGATCTGCTCGATTGCGCCCGGCACCGGCGCGCAATTCTCGATTCTGCCGGCGCAGAACGCCAGCGGCAATTGGGTGAAAGTGGTGCAGCGCGTGCCGCTGCGCTTCTGTTTCAATCCCGATCAGAAGACCGAGGGACTGCGCGCCGGCATGAGCGCGATCATCGACATCGACACGGGACGCAGCCGCTCGCTTGCCCAGCTCGTGCTGGGGCCGATCGACTGGCTGAAGTCCTGGTTCGTCTCGCCGCCGGCGGCCGCTTCGGCGTCCTAAGATGAGCGCCGCCGCTTCCGACACGATGACGCCAATGCTGCGCGCCATGCTGACGGTTTGCGTCATGATGGCGACCATCATGCAGGCGCTCGACACGACGATCGCCAATGTCGCGCTGCCCTATATGCAGGGATCGCTGTCGACCACCCAGGATCAGGTCAATTGGGTGTTGACCTCCTATATCGTCGCCGCCGCGATCATGACCTCGCCGCTCGGCTGGATGGCGACGCGCTTCGGCCGCAAGAAGCTGTTCATCATCTGCACCGCCGGGTTCACCCTCGCCTCGATGCTGTGCGGGGTTGCGCTGACCATCGAGCAGATGGTCGCCTACCGGCTGCTCCAGGGCGTGTTCGGCGCGGCTCTGGTGCCGCTCTCCCAGGCGGTGATGCTCGACATCTTTCCCCCCGCCAAGCGGGGCTCGGCGATGGCGATCTGGGGCATGGGGGTCATGCTCGGCCCGATCATGGGTCCGACGCTCGGCGGCTGGCTCACCGACTCGTATTCGTGGCGCTGGGTGTTCTTCGTTAATCTGCCGTTCGGCATCCTGACCACCGCCGGCCTCTGGCTGTTCATGTCCGAAACCCCGACCCGGCGCGACACGCCCTTTTCCTGGTTCGGGTTCCTGAGCCTCTCGCTCGCCATCGGCTCCCTGCAAATGATGCTCGACCGCGGCGAACAGCTCGGCTGGTTCGAATCGACGGAAATCTGGGTCGAAACGATCCTGGCGGTCGTCGGCTTGTATTTCTTCCTGACCGACTGCCTGACGTCGGAGCGGCCATTCATCAGCGTCCGCATCTTCCGCGACTGGAACTTCTCCATCGCGCTCATCTTCATGTTCCTGATCGGCATCATCCTGCTCGCCACCATGGCGCTGGTGACGCCGTTCATCCAGGTGCTGCTCGGCTACCCGGTGCTGTCGAGCGGCTATCTGCTCGGCACGCGCGGTATCGGCACATTCGTGTCGATGTTCCTGGTCGGGCGGCTCAGCGGCAAGGTCGACGCGCGCATCCTGGTTTTCGTCGGCCTCGTTCTCGCCACCTCGTCGCTGTGGCTGATGGTCGGCTGGTCGACGGACGTCTCGGCCGAGACCATGGCGATCAATTCGATCGTCCAGGGGTTCGGGCTCGGCTTCATCTTCGTTCCGCTCAACACGATCGCCTTCGCCACCCTGCCGGCGGCGCTGCGCACCGAAGGGGCGGCGCTGTGGACGCTGATCCGCAACATCGGCTCGTCGGTCGGCATCTCGGTCGTCATCGCGCGCCTGACCAGCATGACGACCATGTTCCACAGCCAGCTCGTCGAGCACGTGACGCCGTTCAACGACGCGCTGAGGATGCCGGACGCCTCGCTGCTCGGCGGACACGGGCTGCCCAACCTCGCGATGCTCGAGGGGATCATCACCCAGCAGGCGATGGCGATGGCCTATTCCAACGATTTCCTGCTGATGACCCTGATCTCGCTCGCCGCCTTTCCGCTGCTCGCGCTGATCCGCTCGCCGAAGTCCGCGAGCCAAGCGGCGGCGCGCGAAGCGGCGGCGCACGCGGTGATGGATTAGGCAGGCCTCAATCCCGCCTTGCCGCGCCGAGAACGAGCTCGGCGAGGCGCTCGGCGGCGTCCGGGACGCCGACCGACTTCGCCGCCGCCGCCGCCGCTTGAAGCCTCGCGGGCTGGGCGAGCGCGTCGCGCAGGATCGCCGCCAGCCGCTCGGGCGTGAACTCGGTCTGCGGCACGACGATCGCGCCCCCCGATTTGGCGAGCGCCGCGGCGTTCGCCGCCTGGTCCTGATCGAGGGCGTGGGGAAACGGCACCAGGACGGAAGCGCGCCCGATGACCGCGAGCTCGGAGACGGTGGAAGCGCCAGCGCGGCCAATGACGAGATGCGCGGCCGCGATCCGCGCCGGCAGATCAGGGAAGAATTCCGAGATCTCGACCGGAAAGCTCATCCGCGCGCAAGCCGCGGCGACCCGCTCGCTGTCCTCGCCGCGCGCCTGCTGGGTGAGGCGGATCCACTGCCGCTCATCCGGGCTCAGGAGCGCCAGCGCCGCCGGCGTGACGTCGGCCATCACCCGCGCCCCCTGCGACCCGCCAGTCACCAGGACGTTCAGGCGCTGACCGACATGTTCGGGATAGGGTAAAGCCGCGGCGGCGATGACCGAGGGCCGGACAGGATTGCCGGTCACTCTGATCTTTGCCTGATCCACGCCCTTCAGCTGAGGGAAACCGCAGGCGACGAGGTCGACGCGCGGACTCAAGAAGCGATTGGCCCGGCCCATCACCGCGTTCTGCTCATGGAGGATGGCCGGAATCCGGAGGAGCCAGGCGGCCATGAGCGGCGGCACGGTCGGATAGCCGCCAAAGCCAACCACCGCGCGGGGGCGGATGCGCCTCAGCTTCAGCGCCGCCGCCGCGAGGCCCGCCCCGAGGGTGAGCGCCGCGCGCGTCTTGGAAAGCGCGCCCGCGCCGGTCGGGGTGGCGGCCGGGAAGGCGTGGATCGCGCGGGCGGGAAAATCCTGGCCGAACTTCAGCGCCCGGCCGTCGGTCGCGAGCTCCACCTCGGCGCCGCGCTTGGTCAGCGCCGCGGCCAGCGCCGCCGCGGGAAAGAGATGTCCGCCCGTGCCGCCCGCCGCAAGCAGGATCGGGCGCGCCGGGCTCATCCCTCCGCGGCCGCCGGAAGGTCGAGGTCGGCGGCCGGGCGCTTGCGCGTCACCGCGATCAGGAAGCCCATGCCGAGGCCGAGCGCGAGCAGCGACGAGCCGCCGTAGGAGATGAACGGCAGGGTCATCCCCTTGGCCGGCATGGCGCGCAGATTGACCGCCATGTTGATCAGGCTCTGCACGGCGAACATGACGGTCAAGCCCGCCGCGGCGAGCCGGCAAAAGGGGTCCGGGTTGCGCGCCGCGAGGGTCAGCGCGCGGAGGACAATGAAGGCGAAAAAGGCGATCAGCGCCATGCAGGCGATCATGCCGAACTCCTCGCCGGCCACCGCGAACACGAAGTCGGTGTGGGCGTCAGGAAGGATCCGCTTGTAGACGCCTTCGCCCGGGCCCCGTCCGAACCAGCCGCCATTGAGAATGCTCTGCAAAGCGGTGTCGACCTGAAAGGTGTCGACGAGACCGTTGGTCGAATCGGGATCGAGAAAGCGCAACACCCGCTCGTGCACATGCGCGGACAGTTTGAACACCGTGAAGCCGCCGGCCAGCCCCATGCCGCCGACCGCGACCACCCAGAACCAGTGCAGCCCGGCCAGAAAGAAGAGCGCCGTCCAGACCACCGCGACCAGCATCGTCTGGCCGAAGTCGGGCTCGAGGATCAGCGGCACGATGGCGATGGGCAGCAAGAGGAAGGACAGGAGCTTCGCCGGAATCGCGGTCGGCCCCGTGCGCCCGCCTTCGGTGAAGGCCCAGGCGGCGAGAATGACGAACGCGGGCTTGATGAATTCCGATGGCTGGAGGCCGAAGATCCAGCGCCGCGCCCCCTTCACTTCCGCGCCGAACATGAGCGCGAGAATGATGAGCGCGAACGCTACGACGAAGGTGATGAGCGCGGCGCGCCGCACATGGCGCGGCGAGAGAAACGAGGTGGCAATCATCAGCGCCGCCGTCGGAGGCAGCATCAAAGCCTGGCGGTTGACGAAGTGGAAGGTCGAAAGGTTGAGCCGCTCGGCGACCGCCGGGCTTGCCGCCAGCGCCATCACCAGGCCAATCACCATCAGGGCGATGAACGACCCGATCAGCCACCGGTCGGCGGTGCGCATCCAATCCGCGACGGGGCCACGCTCCACTCTCGAAACCATGAGCTTCATCTCCCCTGTTGCGAGGGCGTTCCGGCCGCCGCGCGCCGCTCGAGCCATTTGGCGACATGAGACCGAAAGGCGTCGCCGCGCGCCTCGAAATTTGTGAACTGATCGAACGACGCGCAGGCCGGCGAAAGCAGGACCGCAGGCTCGCCTGCCTCTGACCGCGCCGCGTCCTCGGCCGCCGCCTCGATCGCCGCGCACAAAGTCCCAGAGTGCTCGAAGGGAACGGCGCCTTGAAGCGTGCGCGCGAATTCATCGCTCGCTTCGCCGATCAGATAGGCCTTGGCGACCCGGGGAAAGAGCGGACGCAGCGGCTCGACCCCGCCCGCCTTCGGCCGGCCGCCGAGAATCCAGTAGATGTCGCGGAACGAAAGCAGCGCCTTCTCGGCCGCGTCAGCGTTGGTCGCTTTGGAATCGTTGACAAACAGCACCCGGCCAAGCCGGCCGACCTCTTCCATGCGATGCGCGAGCCCCGGAAACGTTTTGAAGGCGCGCGCGATTCCCGCGCGCTCGACGCCGAGCGCCCGTGCGGCGGCGTAGGCGAAGGCCGCGTTCTGCCCGTTATGGGCGCCGCGAAGGGCGCGCGCACGCGCAAGATCGGCCGCCGGCGCCGCCTCTCCCCGCGCCATCACCCGATGGGCGCTGACGAAGACGTCGGCGAGCGGAGACTCTTTCCCCGAGACCGCAATGACGCGGGCCATGCCGGCGCGCGCCTTCAGCCGCGCGTAAATCGCCCGGCAGGGCTCGTCGTCGACGCCGACGAGCGCAATTTCAGCCTTCGCCACCAGCCGCTCCTTGACCGCAGCGTAGTTGGCGAGATCGCCGTGCCGGTCGAGATGGTCGGGGGTGATGTTGATGAGAAGCCCGACGCTCGGCTTGAGCGAGGGCGCGAGATCGATCTGATAGGACGAACATTCGACGACATGGGTGCGGCCCAAGGCGGGCGGCGGCAGATCGAGCACGGGTGTGCCAATGTTGCCGCCCATCGCGACTTCGCGCCCCGCCTCTTTGAGCACATGGGCGATCAGCGCGGTGGTTGTCGATTTGCCGTTGGTGCCGGTGATGGCGACGAATGGCGAGTCGGGGGCGCGCGCCGCACGCTCGCGCACGAAGAGTTCGACGTCGCCGACGATCGGAACCCCCGCCTCATGCGCGAGGTCGACCGTCCAGTGCGGCTTGGGATGGGTCAGCGGCACGCCGGGCGCGAGCACGAACAGCTTAAAGGCGCGCCAGTCGGCTCGAGCGAGATCGACGAGCGCAACGCCCGCCGCCGCGGCGCGCTCGCGAGCGGCCGGGCTGTCGTCCCAGGCTGCGACTTCGGCGCCGCCGGCGAGAAGCGCCCGCGCGGTCGACAGCCCCGAGCCGCCGAGGCCGAAGAGGGCGACGCGCTCGCCATGCAGGGTTGAGACCGGAATCATCGTCACCTCAGCTTGAGCGAGGCGAGGCCGACCATCGCCAGCACGAAGGCGATGATCCAGAAGCGCATGACGATTTGCGCCTCCGACCAGCCGAGCTGCTCGAAATGATGGTGAATGGGCGCCATTTTGAACACGCGCTTGCCGGTGAGCTTGAACGACGCCACCTGCACCACGACCGAGGCCGCCTCGATCACGAACAGCCCGCCGACCACCGCCAGCACGACCTCGTGCTTGACCGCGACCGCGGTCGCGCCGAGCAGGCCGCCCAGGGCCAGCGATCCGGTGTCGCCCATGAAAATCTGGGCCGGGGGGGCGTTGAACCAGAGAAATCCGACGCCCGCGCCGATCAACGCCCCGCAGACCACCATGAGGTCGCCGGCAAAGGGCACGTGATCGATGAGGAGATAATGCGAGTAGAGGACATTGCCGGCGATATAGGCGATGAGCCCCAGGGTCGCGGCGCAGATCATCACCGGCACGATCGCGAGTCCGTCGAGGCCGTCGGTCAGGTTGACAGCATTGCCGAACGCGACAATCACGAACGGGCCGAAGAGGAGGAATCCCCAGCCGAAGTCGAACACGAAGCCGTTGACGAACGGCACGGCGAGAGCGGTCGCGCTCTCGGCGTTGACCCGCATCAGCGCATAGCAGGCGAGCGCGGCGATGCCGTATTCGCCAGCCAAGCGGGCGCGGCCCGAGAAGCCGCGGTCCGACCGCTTCGTCACCTTGAGATAATCGTCATAGAAGCCGATCACCGCGAAACCCGCGGTGACGAACAGCACGATCCACACATAGGGGCTCTCGAGATTGGCCCACAGCAGGGCGGAGACGAACAGGCCGAACAGGATCATGAGGCCGCCCATGGTCGGCGTGCCTTTTTTGGTGAGAAGGTGGGAAGCCGGCCCGTCGGCGCGGATCGGCTGCCCTCCGTGCTGCTTCAGACGCAACGCGGAAATGATCGCCGGACCGAAGAAGAAGACAAGGAAAAGCCCGGTTCCCGCGGCGCCGAGGGTGCGGAAAGTGAGGTATCGGAAGAGGTGGAAGACGCCTGGGAGCTCGGAGAGCCAGGTCAGCATGCCCTAGCCTCCCGCGGCCGGCGCGAAGCGTTCGCGCAGCGCCGCGACCAATGGCCCCATGCGGCTCGCGTTCGAGCCCTTGACCATCGCGATGTCGCCGCCGCGTAAGGTCCGGGCGACGTCGTCGGCCAACTCGCTCGACCGTTCTCTCCATGCCGCCCGCATCGAGGCGGGGGCCGCGTCGAACAAGGCGCGGGTGAGCGGGCCCGCGCCGAACAGGAGATCCACATTGTTGGCGCTGAGGTCGGCGGCGAGTTCGGCGTGCATCGCGGCCGCCTTCTCTCCAAGCTCGAGCATGTCGCCAATGACGGCGATGCGCCGCCCCTTCGGCCCGGGCTTCGCCGCGGCGAGCAGCTTGAGCGCCGCCCGCATCGAGGCGGGATTGGCGTTGTAGCTTTCGTCGATGATGGTCGCCTCGCCGTCGGGAGTGGGCAAGAGGAAGCGCTCGCCCCTGCCCTTCTGTGGCGAAAAGCCGCCAAGTGCAGCGGCGCACGCATCGAGGCCGGCGCCGAGCGCTTGCGCCGCGATGAGCGCGCCGAGCGCGTTCTCCGCCATATGCGCGCCGGGCGCGCCGAGGTCGAACGCCAATTCGTGGCCAGACACACGCGCCCTCACCCGCGAGCCGCCGCCGGCCGCTTCGATGCCGAGGAGTTCGCCATCGCAATCGCTCCCACGGCCAAAGGTCAAGACGCGCGCGCCGCGCGAGACGGCTGCCTTCATCAGGCGATCGAATTGCGGCGCGTCGCGGTTGATGACCGCGGCTCCATCCGGTTCGAGGCCGAGAAAGATCTCGGCCTTCGCGTCGGCGATGGCTTCGATCGAGCCGAGATATTCGATGTGGACGGGCGCGATGGTGGTCACGAGAGCTATATGCGGCCGGGCCATGCGGGCGAGCGGCTCGATTTCGCCTGCGTGGTTCATGCCGATCTCGAAGACGCCGAACCTCGCGTCCGCGGGCAGACGCGCGAGCGTCAGCGGCACGCCCCAATGGTTGTTGTACGACGCGGCCGAGGCGTGGGTTTGGCCGCAAGCCGCCAGCATCGCGCGCAGCATCTCCTTCACGGTCGTCTTGCCGGCCGAGCCGGTCACCGCGACGATCTTCGCCCTCGAGCGGGCGCGTGCGGCGCGGCCCAGCCGCCCCATTCCCTTCAGGGTATCCTCGACCGCGAACACAGGACCGAAGGCTGCAAGCTCGCGGGCGCCCTGGCGCGACACAACAGCGCCCGCCGCGCCCGCCTCGAAGGCGCGCGCGACATGATCGTGACCGTCATGCGCGTCGCCCTTGATGGCGAAGAAGAGATCGCCCGGCACAAGCGTCCGGCTGTCGATCGAGACGCCGCCGACGGCTGCGCTGAGCGGCGCGCTCGGCCGGGCGCCGAGCGCCGCGGTCAGTTCGGCCTCGCGCCACAGCGGAGTCACCGCGCCTCCTTGAGCGCCGCGCGCGCTTCGTCCGCGTCGGAGAACGGCAGCGTCTTGTCGCCGATGATCTGCCCCGTCTCGTGACCCTTGCCGGCGATGAGAAGCGCATCGCCGTCGTGAAGCATGGCGACGCCGTCCCGGATGGCCGCCGCCCGGTCGCCGATCTCGATCGCCGAAGGGGCGGCGGCGAGAATCTGCGCGCGGATCGAGGCTGGAGTCTCGGAGCGCGGATTGTCGTCAGTGACGATGACAACGTCCGCCGAGCGCTCGGCGATGGCGCCCATGATCGGACGCTTGCCCGGGTCGCGGTCGCCGCCGCAGCCGAACGCCAGAATGAGACGGCCGCGCACGAAGGGCCTGAGCGCCGCGATCGCCTTCTCGAGCGCGTCGGGTTTATGCGCATAGTCGACGAAGACGCTGGCGCCCCGGACCTCGCCCACGCGCTCGAGCCGCCCCGGCGCGCCTTCCAGCGTCTGCAACGCCTCGAACACCGCTTGGGCCTCGCCGCCGACAGCGATGCAAAGTCCGGCGGCGACCAGCGCATTGGAGACCTGAAAGTCGCCGGGCAGCGGAAACTTCACCCGCTGCCTGCGGCCGCGATATTCGAGATCGAGCGTCGAGGCCATTGCGTCGCGCAGGGCGGCGTTGAGGCGGATCGTGTCGCCCTTCGCGCCGACGGTGATGACGCTGAGACCCCGCGCCCGCGCCGCCTCGATCACCCGCGGAGCGATGGCGCTGTCGGCGTCGATCACCGCCGGCGCGCCGTCCGGCAGAAGGTCCCGGAACAGCCTGAGCTTGGCGTTGAGATAGTCCTCGACCGTCGCATGGTAGTCCATGTGGTCGCGCGAGAGGTTGGTGAAGGCGCCGGCGGCGAGGCGCACGCCGTCAAGCCGCTTCTGGTCGAGGCCGTGCGAGGAGGCTTCGATCGCGAGATTGGTCACGCCCTGCGCGGCGAGCCGGTCGAGAAGCTCATGCAGCGCGATCGGGTCCGGCGTGGTCAGCGATCCATAAGTCGTGAGCGGCTTCGACACGACTCCGATCGTCCCGACCGAAGCGGCCTCCCGCCCGAGGGCGCTCCAGATCTGGCGCACGAAAGAGGCGACCGAGGTCTTGCCGCTGGTGCCCGTGACAGCGACGATCGTCTCCGGCTGGCGGGGATAGAAGCGCGCCGCGGCGAGGGCGAGCGCGGCGCGCGCGTCGGCGACCTGGACGAAAGCGGCGCTGGCGGTCTCCGCCCAGCGCTCGGCGACGATCGCCGCCGCGCCCTTGCTCAAGGCCTCGCCCACGTGGCTCAAGCCATCGTCCTTCACGCCCTGAAGCGCGAAGAAGATGTCGCCCTCGGCGGTCTTCCGGCTGTCGAACGCAAGACCAGCGATCGCGCGCTGGCCAAGCGCGCGGTCGGCGTCCTTGAGTTCGAGGATGTCGCCAAGCCGCCTCATTGCGCCCGTTCTACTCCTTGCCGGTCCTGTCGGCGTCGGCTCCATACCCCAGCCGGGCAATGATGGGGAATGGCTGAGTCGGCGCCTCCTTCATCGGCGGCACACCTTCGAGCGGCTCAACCCGGCGGATCAGCAAGCCGGTCGTGCGGCCGGCGTTGTAGGCGGCGGTGTGAAAGCCGTAATCGCCCGGCAGAGACTGCGGATCGTCGTAGATCGTGAGGTAGAGATATTTCGGCTTGTCCGCCGGCGTGATCGCCATGAAGGTGGTGAAAACCTTGTTCTGCGAATAGCGCCCGTGGATGATCTTGTCGGCGGTCCCGGTCTTCCCGCCGACGTAGTAGCCGGGAATGTTGGCGAATCTCGCCGACCCGTGGGTCGCGTTGGAGCGCATGAGATAGCGCATCGATTCCGAGGTCTGCGCGCTGATCACCCGATGGCTGACCTTCTCCGCCTCCTCTTCGGAGCGCGGCAGGAAGGTCGGCGTCATCATCATGCCTCCATTGACCAGCGCCGAGACCGCCATCACCGCCTGAATGGGGGCGACATTGAGGCCCTGGCCGAAGGCGATGGTCATCGTGTTGAGCAGGCCCCAGTGCTTGGGCACCAGCGGCTCGGCGCTCTCCGGCAATTCGGTACGCAGCCGGTCGAGCTGGCCCATCTTCTTCAAAAACGCCTTGTGGCCCTCGACGCCCACCATCAGCGCGAGCCGCGCCGCGCCGATGTTCGAGGAATGGGTGAACACTTCGGGCACCGAGAGGATGCGATGGGTGGCGTCGAAGTCGTGGATCGTGAACCGCCCGTAGCGCAGGCTCTGGCGCGCGTCCACATGGGAGCCCAGCGTGACCTTGCCCGATTCGAGCGCCATGGCGAGCGACAGCGCCTTGAAGGTCGAGCCCATTTCGTAGACGCCGACGTTGATCCGGTTGATCTTCATCGGATCGCGCATGTCGCCGGGATCGTTAGGATCGAAGTCGGGCAGAGATTCCAGCGCGATCACTTCGCCGGTGTTGACATCGATGATCATCCCCGCCGCGGCCCTGGCGTGGAAGCGGTCCATCCCGTTGACCAGTTCGTCGCGCAAGGCGTGCGTCGCCTTGAGGTCGAGCGACAGGCGCACCGGTTTCAGCCGATCGGGATCGACGGCGAAGCCGGGCACATGCGGGTCGGTCAGGCTCTGTTGGTCGAGATATTTCTCCATGCCCGCGATGCCGACATTGTCCTCGTCGACATAGCCGATCACATGGGCGCCGATCGGCCCGTTCGGATAGACGCGCTTGTTTTCCGGGATGAAGCCGACGCCGGGCAGGCCGAGGTGAAAAATCTCGGCCTGCTCCTTGGGCGTGATATGGCGCTTGACCCAGATGAAGCCCTTCTTCGACGACAACCGCTCGCGCAATTCCTTCGCGTCGACGTCGGGAAGCACCGCGGTGATGAGCTCGGTCGCCTCATCGGGGTCGATGATACGGTTCGGCTCGGCGAAAACCGACATGGTCTTGACGTCGGTGGCCAGGACCAGGCCGTTGCGGTCGAGCAGATCGGGCCTGGCGCCGGAGACCGCGCTGTCGGCCGCGGCTTTTAGGGTCTCCGGCGGATCATGGCTGACGCCGAGCGCAAGCAGCTTCACGCCGAGCCCCGCATAGGCGACGAGCAATCCAAGCGCGATGGTGCGGACGCGCGCGCCCGAACGGTCGAGCCGGGTCGACAGAAGCTCGCGCGCGAACGCCTTGAGCTTCACGGTCCTGGCGCCCGCCTGCGGCGGCGGACGCGCGCCGGGGGGCTCGAGATCGACGCCGAAGTTCGCCGGCAGATGGCTTCTCAGCAGGAGAATCGCGCGGTCCGCCAGGGCGTCCAGAAGCCTGATGCGAGGCCGCGCGCGGAGCGCGGGCTTCGCTGACGAGCCGGTCGTGGTCTCGGCCATGTCTCACCTCGCCGGCGGAGTGGCGGCGGAAGCGGTGATCGCCGGGGTGGAATTGTCGGCGGTGAAGCCCAGCGATTCGAGGGCGCGGCCGATCGAGTCGACTTTTGGCTGAGCTTCGGGCAATTCATCGACGGTCGCGATCTGGCTCAGAGCCAGAGGAACGAGGCCGAGCTTCGAATCGGCCAGCGCCTGAATCCGGTCGGGCCGGGCGAGATGCGCATATTCAGCGCGCAGAAGACCGATCGCATCCTTCTCCCTGCCGATGAGATGGCGCGTCTTCAACAATTGCTCCGAGGCGTAGATCGTGCGGTACTTCACTCCATAGACGTAAGCCGCCGACCCGATCAGGGCGGCGATGGCGAAAGCGTGCAGGATGCGCCACATCGGCTTTATCTCCCCCTTCGCGCCGGCAGTCGAGCCAGCGCCTCGATCTCTTCGTCGTGTCCCCGCGCCGGCTGAGCGGTGCGAATCCCAAACCTCAGCTTGGCCGAGCGCGAACGCGGGTTCGCCCTCGCTTCCGCTTCGCTTGGCTTGACCGGCTGGCCGCGCGGAACCTCGAACGTCGGCTCAGCTTCGGCCGGCTCGCCCGGCAACCGGCGCGAGGCCGTCCGCCCTCGCCCCGAGCGGCGGCCGAAGAAAAGCTTGACGATCCGGTCCTCGAGCGAGTGGAACGTCACTGCCGCGAGGCGCCCGCCGGGCTTGATGAGCCGCTCGGCGGCTGAGAGCCCGCGCACGAGCTCACCCAGTTCGTCATTGACGGCGATGCGCAAAGCCTGGAAGGCGCGCGTCGCCGGGTGGGTCAGTTCGCCCCGCGGGGCCGGGGCGACGCGGGCGATCAGCGAGGCCAGCTCCAGCGTCGAGGCAAACGGCCTTGTCCTGCGGTCGGCCACGATGGCGCGCGCGATCCGGCGCGCGGCGCGCTCCTCGCCGAAATAAAACAGGATGTCGGCGATCGTCTCCTCGTCCTCCTCGCGCAGGATGTCGGCGGCCGAGCGCCCCCCGCCTCCCATGCGCATGTCGAGCGGCGCGTCGAAGCGCAGCGAAAAGCCGCGCCCGGCCTCGTCGAGCTGCATCGACGAAACCCCGATGTCGAACACGACCCCGTCCGCCGCCTCGGCGCCGAGCCGCACGGCGACCGCGTCGAGTTCGCTGAAACGGGCCTCGACCAGCTGGAGCCGCCCGCCCGACGAAGAGGCAAGCGCCTCGCCAGCGCGAATGGCCGAGGGATCGCGGTCGATCGCGATCACCCTTGCGCCGCGCTCGATGAGCGCGCTCGCATAGCCGCCGGCGCCGAACGTGGCGTCGACATAAAGGCCGCCGGCCCGAGGATCGAGCGCCTCGATCGCTTCAGCCAGCAGGACAGGAACATGGCCGGGCTCCGCGGGCGCGGCGCGGGCGCTCATCATCCCCCTGCCCCCGGGAACGCCTGCGCATCGCGCTCCGCGCGCAAGCGCCGGACCCGCTCCCGCGCCGAATCGAGATGGGCCTGAAAACGCGCCGGCTCCCAGATCTGGAACTTGTGCCCCTGTCCGACGAATACCGCTTCGTCGGCCAACCCCAGCGCCGTCTTGAGCCGGGAATCGACAAAGACCCGGCCCTCCGCGTCGGGGCGCAACACCTCGCTCATGCCAAGAAGCGCGGTGGCGAAGGCGTCGCGGGCCTGCGAGTAGGGCGGCATCGTCTGAAGCAGCGCGTCGATCTCGGCGATCAGCGCATTGCCGCCGCAGTCGAGCGCCGGCGCGTCGAGCGAGGGATAAGCGTAGACGCCGGCAAAACCGTCTCTCGCCAGCACCTGGCGGAAGGAGGCCGGGATCGAGATCCGCCCCTTGGCGTCGAAGCGATGGGTGAAATTCGACAGAAATCGATCCACCAGGCGCCCCTTCGTCGCGCGCGCGAGCTTGGGCCCGACGCCTCTCACCGCTGGGGGGCCGCGCGGCCGCGTGGTCAGTCGACGGGATAGCGTGGGATAGCATGGGACCCCATGGGGATCAATGCATTAGGGGCTTAAGGTTAATCTTGCGTTAGGACGGGTCTTTTTCGGCAAAAAGATTGAGTCATGCGCTCGGGAACAAAGTTGGCTCGATCCGGTTTGGGTTGGGGCCGACAGCCTGAGTGTCCTTGCCCTCCCGCAGGCGGTCGTGCGAGCCCCGTGTCCGGCTCCCTCCGCGCGGGGCTTTCTTTTTGTTCTTCGGCGCGACCCGCCGCCGCTCGCCCCGCTCTCCTTATTAACAAACTGTGATTGGCGTCACGGCGCTTCGTGCGCCGGAGCCGTAAACAACGAGGCCAAGGACCGGCGCGTCCTTCCGGTCGCCGATTTGACGTTAACAATTTGTTACTTGATGCAACCGAAATTAACGTCGTACTGTCACTGTAAAATCAGAAGGGGAAGGCAATGATCTCTGTCATTCTTTTCTGGGGCGTCGGCTTCGCGGCCCTCGGCTGGCTTGTGTTCAAGATCGCCGAGCGGATGTGAAGGGAACAGCGCCTAAGACCGGCCTAATGAGGAAACTGTCGTGACGATCGTGGCTGTAGGCGCCGCTGGCTGGCTCATCCTTCTGCTCATGTGCGCCTATTCGAAGGCGCGCGACCGGCGGAGCTAGCCCGCCTGTTCGATCGCGAGGCTACCCGCGGCGAGCGGCTTCAGGATCGCCTTCGCTGAAACGGAGACGTCGAGCCAGGCCGCCCAGTCCTTCCGGTCGAGGATGGCGATCTGCCGGTCGTGATAGGGCTTGATGTCCGGGCCGGGAGGCAGAGTCAGCATGGTGAAGGCTTCGCCGACCGCCTTGTCGAGACGCCAGAGCCCAGCGATGCAAAACCAGGGCTCGCCTATCTTGGTGAACAGCCACTTGTCTTTTCGCTTCTTCTTTTTGTCAGCCGGATCGGTGAACTCGTAGAAGCCGTCGGCGGGGATGAGGCAGCGTCCGGACGCGAGTTCGCGGCCCTCCGAGCGGAAATTGTACACCGGCTTGCCGTTCGGCCCGGGCCAGCTCCAACGCCGCTGCACCAGGTCGCCCGCCTCCGGCTCGCCCCGAACCGCGCGCACGATCGGCGCGGGATCCGTGATTCTGATGTCCTCGCGCGCCTCGATGTTAGGCTTGCCCTCGGAGAAGCGGATTTTGATTCGGGTCTCAGAGAAACCGTCGAACAGCGAAGCCGCGTCGGTCAGCAATCGATAGGCGTTGCACATTCAAGCTTCTAAGCAGGTTTGCGTTGTTGGACCAACCCAAACCTGCTTAGTCTCCAAAGAACGAGACCCGCCTCCCTTCCAACCGGAGAAACCATGAGCGAACTGAGTGACATCGTCGACGCGCTGAAGCCGGTGTCGACGGCGACCATCACCACGGTTCTGCTCAAGCATGGGCTGCGCCGGACATGGATGAGCGGCCCGCGTCCGATTCGCCCCGGACAGAAGCGCACGGTCGGGCGCGCGTTCACCTTGCGCTTCATTCCGGCGCGCGAGGATCTTGCCACGCCGGCCTCGTGGGCCTCGCCCCGTTCGACCAGGGCGGCGATCGAGGAGGCGCCGCCCGGCTCAGTCATCGTCGCCGACGCGAGGGGCGTGACGGATGCGGGAATCTTCGGCGACATCCTGTGCGGGAGGATCAGGCAGCGCGGCGTGGCGGGTCTGGTCACTGACGGGGCGGTGCGCGACATGGCAGGCGTGCTGGAGAGCGGCCTTCCCGTCTGGTGCGCGGGCGTCGCCGCGCCTCCGTCGGTCGCTTGTCTCACCTTCGTCAACTGGCAGGAGCCGATCGGCTGCGGGGGCGTCGCCGTCTATCCCGACGATCTGGTCGTGGTGGATGACGACGGCGCGGCGCTGATCCCGGCCGCGCTGGTCGAGGACGTGGTCCGCGCCGCCCCGGAACAGGAGCGCATGGAAGCGTGGATCATGGAGGAAGTCGCGAAGGGCGCGAAACTGCCCGGTCTCTATCCGCCGAATGAAGCCAACCTCAAGCGGTACAAGGACTGGGCTTCCCGCCGCTGAACGCTGGCTGTCGTCGGACGCCTGCCCTGAACCTCAGCGAACAAGAAGATGCATTTGGGCCAAGGGCCGAGGGAGACGGTGGACTGGACGCTCCGGTCGCCGAAGCATAGGTAAAAGCGCCCATGGACGCACGGCGCCGGGTGAGCCCACGTTGATTGGGTTCCGAAAGGAAACGAGACGCAGATTTCCAGGAGGGTTCCCGTGATGAAAAGGACAATATTGACTGCGTTGAGCATGGGCGCGCTTCTCGCCCTTGCGCCGCTGGCAGCCAGGGCCCAGTCCGACGCGCCGGCTCAGTCCGAACAAGTGGCGCAGGCGACGACTGGAACCGCCCACGCCGGCGGGGGCGGTTCCCACAGAAGGCATTTGCGCCACAGCGCCAACTCGCACAAAGAGCGAGCGCGCGCGGGAGCGGAGCACATGCGCCAGATGCGAACGGCGCCTGCTCCGCCCAAGTACTGATCAAGCGGCGAGCCGGCGGCCGAAGGTGCGATTGGACGCCGCTTTCGCGATCGGAAGTGAGTCGACCTCACCCGACAGAGCTTCGCGCCCCAGATGTCCCGCGCATACTCGCCGATGGTGCGGTCGCTCGAGAACTTGCCGGAGGCGGCGATATTGACAATGACCTTCTTCGTCCATTCGTCGCTCTTGCGGTAGAGGTCGCAGAGCTTGCCGTCGGCTGTCAGGTAAGAGGCAAGATCGGCCAGATGCATGAACTGGTCGCCGTAGGTCAGGAGCGCGCCGCGCAGCGGTTCGAAGATTCCGGGCTCGTTCTGGCTGAAGTGATCGGAGAAGATCAGATCGAGCGCCGCGCGCGTTTCCGGCTCGTTTTCGTAGTGCCAGTAGGGGCTGTACCAGGGCCGGCTGTTGGCGACTTCCTCCGCCGTGAGGCCGAACAGGAAGAGGTTGTGTTCT
>DATGHB010000291.1:0-3362 GCA_035308265.1 Roseiarcus sp. | reverse complement strand
CTGGCTGCTGATCCGCACCAGGCTGCACAGCTTCCTCGTCACCCTCGGCACGTTCCTGATGCTTCAGGGTCTCAACATCGCCATCACCAAGCTGATCACCGGCAATGTGGCGACCGAGGACATCAGCGGGATGGCGGGCTTCAATATGCTGAAAGCGATCTTCGCCGCCAATTTCATGATCGGCCACGCGCAGGTCAGCATCGCCATCGTCTACTGGCTGGTCTTCGTCGCGCTCGCCACCTGGATGCTTCTGCGCACCAGAGTCGGCAACTGGATTTTCGCCGTCGGCGGCCAGGGCGACAGCGCCCGCGCCGTCGGCGTGCCGGTGAACCGGGTGAAGATCGGGCTCTTCATGCTGGTCGGGTTCGGCTGCTGGTTTCTGGCGATGCACCTGCTCTTCGCCTACGACACGGTGCAGTCGGGCGCGGGCATCGGCAATGAACTCCTCTACATCGCGGCCGCGGTGGTGGGCGGCTGCTTGCTCACCGGCGGCTATGGCTCGGCGGTGGGCTCGGCGCTCGGCGCCTTCATCTTCGGCATGACCACCGAGGGCGTGATCTACGCCGACTGGGATCCGGACTGGTTCCAGTTCTTCGTCGGCGCGATGCTCCTGCTCGCCACGGTGGTCAACACCTGGATCCGCATGCGCGCGACCAAGGGGAAATAGATGGCCCGCCCGGAAACGCCGATCATTCAGCTCAAAGACGTAGGCAAGAACTACGGCGCCATCAACGCGCTCAGAGGCGTGAACCTGACGGTGCGCCAGGGCGAGGTCACCTGCATTCTCGGGGACAACGGCGCCGGCAAGTCGACGCTGATCTCGATCATCGCCGGACTGTTCCCGCATGACGCGGGCGAGTATCTGGTCGACGGCGAGCCGCGGCGCTTTTCGTCGCCGCGCGAGGCGCTCGACCTCGGTATCGCAGCGGTCTACCAGACGCTCGCTCTGGTTCCTCTTCTGCCGGTGTGGCGCAATTTCTTCCTCGGCTCGGAGCTGGTGCGGGGGAACGGCCCGTTCCGCCGGCTCGACATCGCCACGATGCTGGCGCAGACGAGGGACGAGCTGCACCGGATGGGGATCAATATCGAGAACCTCGAACAGCCGGTCGGCACGCTCTCCGGCGGCCAGCGCCAGGTGGTTGCGATTGCCCGCGCCGTCCACTTCGGCGCCCGCGTCTTGATCCTCGATGAGCCGACCGCCGCGCTCGGCGTGGCGCAGTCGGGTCTGGTGTTGCGCTACATCGCGCAAGCCGCGCGGGAGCAGGAGATCGGCGTCATCTTCATCACCCACAATCCGCACCACGCCTATCTTGTCGGCGACCACTTCATGGTGCTAGCGCGGGGCGAAGTGGACCTCGACGCGCCGCGCGCGGAGCTCACGCTGGAGAACCTGATGTTCCACATGGCTGGCGGCAAAGGGCTCAGCACGCTCGAGCATGAACTCCACGGCGGCGGCGTGCCGGCGCCCACGGCTTGACCGAAGCGCCCGTCGGCGGAAGACCCGCCCCGGGTCAGCTCTGCGCCAGCGCCTTCAGAAGATGCGGCGCGAGAGGATTGGCCTGCGCGGAAGCGGACGTGAGGTCGAATGTCGACACGGTGAGCCAGGCTTTGCCGAGAAAGCTGCGCTTCGCAAACGCCGCGGCGAGATGCAGCCATCCGACCGCCATCGCCGAATCGACCAGGCCGCCGAAGGCGGTGGAGGGAAAGCCGGTGAGCACATGATCGGGCAGAAGCCCGGTCCAATGTTCGTCGAGCATGGGGCCGCCGGGCAAGTCCGACCAGGGCCCGTCGGTCCGCCGCCAGGCGAACGCGCCCATCCACTGCCCGTCCCAGGGCGTTCCGGCGCGCGCTCTCAAAAGCATCGAGGGAAAGTTGTGCCGGTCGCTGAGCGGCAGCTTCCGTTCGGGGTCGATCAGCGCGTCGGCGGAATTGGCGATGAGCAACGCCTTGCGCCCGGCGAGCAACGCCTCGCGGACCGGGGTCGTGAGCCGGGTCGCCAGCACAATCTCGGCGTCGTGCGCGGTCGCGGCGCGACTCGGCCAGCCGATCGCGTCGAGCGCGCCTGAAGCCACGGCGTCGATCGGGAACAGAGCGGGTGTTCCGCCGGCAAGCCGCGGGACGATGCAGAGCTCGATGGCGTTGCGCGAAAGAATGCGCCCCCTGCCGGCGTGCGCCTCGAGTTCGAGCGGGACGATCGTCGCCGCCTCGGCCGGGCCGGCGGTCAGCGCGATCGTCGCCGGCTCGGCGCCGAGCGCGGCTTCGCCGCTCTGACCGGCGAACCGCCACTGAAGCCGCGTGTCCCGAGGCGGGTCGGCCGCGCCTGCGAGCCGCACCGAAACCGCGAAAGGCTCGCCGGCGTGAAGGGCGGTGCGCGCCGTGCGCGCGATGACGAGCCACGGCCGTTGAAGCTCGGCTAGCCGCTCCGCGAAGGCGCGCGGGCGGTTGCGAACGTCCATGAGCCCGTTCGATTCCCACTGCGTGTCGTTGAGCTCGGTGATGACATAGCCGGAGATCGGCCGCTCCCAGCGGAGCGTCTCGATCTGCCGTTTGAGCGCGCGATACTGAAGCTCCTGCGCCGCGCTCACGAAGCCGTCGAGGTCGCCGAAGATCGGCGCGAGATGAGCGTCACGAAAGCGCGTTTCGATCCCATGCGGATAAGCGGCGCCGAGGTTCCAGTCGTGACCGCTTTCGAACCACCACGGCTCGCTTCCATCCTTCTCCAGGATCTCGCGCGGATGGGGCAGCCCCCAGACGCCGAATTCCGAGCAGATCAGGGGCTCATCGCCCCGCCTCTTAGCGTCGCCGTGCGGCGAGAAGGTCCAGGCCGCGCGGCCGGCGAAGGCGCGCGCCGTTTCCGCGAAGGCCTCGTTCTGGTGGGGGAAGCCGTTGTACCAATGGAAGTCCTCGATCTCGGTCTTGAGATGATAGTTGCGCGGGAAGCAGGGCGAATTGTCGATCAGCAGGCTCGCGGGGACGAGCCGCTTCGCCTCGTCGAAGGTCTCGATCAGCCAGCGCCGATCGTCCGGATTGTCGTCGAGGTCGATTCCCCAGCCCTCGTTGATGAGCGTCCAGATGCAAATCGAGGGATGCGACCCGTGCGTCAAGACCGACGTCCGGAACACCCGGCGCAGAGCCTCGCGCGACGAAGGCGCCAGGAACTGCATGTAAGGCATGTCGAGCCAGACGATGAGACCGAGCCGGTCGGCGAGATCGAAATAGAGCCGGTCGGGAATCTTGACGTGGCAGCGCAGTGTATTGAGGCCCATCGCCTTGGCGTTCAGGAAGCGCTGTTCGAGAAACTCGGCGCTCGGAGGACGGCATTCCTGTTCGGGATGCCAGTCCTGATCGAGCGTCCCGAACAT
>DATGHB010000290.1:0-6806 GCA_035308265.1 Roseiarcus sp. | reverse complement strand
GGAAGGCTCGAGGCGCAACGGGTCGAAATCGTCGAAATTGGCGATGCGCGCCAGCGTCGGCACGGCGATAGTGATTGCGCCTTCCGGCCGCGGCTTTTTCTCGCCGAGGCCGAAGGCGTCTTCCGCCGGCAGACGCGCCGCGTCGGGAAAGAACGGCAGGAGGCCTAAGGCGCGCCAGCCCGTGCGCTCGGCGATGGTCGCCATCGCGCCCTCGAACAAGCTTGCGTCGCCGCGGAACTTGTTGACGACGAAGCCGACGATGGTCGCCGCGTCCTCGGACGCGAGCGCCGCCTTGACGCCGAGGATTTGCGCAAAAATCCCGCCGCGATCGATGTCGCCGACGAGCGCGACCGGGCAGCCTGCGGCGAGCGCGAAGCCCATGTTGGCGATGTCGCCTTGGCGGAGGTTGATCTCGGCCGCGCTGCCCGCCCCCTCGACGAGCACGAGATCGGCGTCCGCGCGCACCCGAGCGTAGCTGTCCAGCACGGCGCTCATCAGTTTGGGCTTGAGCGCTTGATATTCGCGCGCCCGCGCATTGCCGATCACCTTGCCCTGGACCACGACCTGCGCGCCGATTTCGCTCTGGGGCTTGAGCAGCACCGGGTTCATGTGCACGCCGGGCGCGACCCGGCATGCGCGCGCCTGCAGGGCCTGCGCGCGGCCGATCTCGCCGCCGTCGTCCGTCACCGCGGCGTTGTTCGACATGTTCTGCGGCTTGAAGGGACGCACGCGAAGCCCAAGTCGTGTGAAGGCGCGGCAGAGTCCGGCGACAATAAGCGACTTGCCGACGTCCGATCCCGTGCCCTGGAACATGAGCGCACGGGCGGTCAAAACTCGATCGCCTCCTGCGCGCGCACCCCGGCGGCGAAATGATGCTTGACGAGGGTGAACTCCGTCACGCAATCGGCCGCTTCGATCATCTCCGGCTTGGCGTTGCGGCCGGTGACGACGACATGGAGGCCATCGCGCCGCGCAATGAGCGCCGCGACGACCTCCGCCAGAGGCAGGTACTCATAGCGCAGCGCGATGTTGAGCTCGTCGAGGATGAGGAGGCGGATCGAAGGGTCGGCCATCATCCGCTTCGCCTCCGCCCAGGCCGCGCCCGCCGCGGCGACATCTCGCGCGCGGTCCTGCGTTTCCCAGGTGAAACCCTCGCCCATTGTGCGCCACTCGACCTGGGTCCCGAAGCGCTCGACGCCCATGCGCTCGCCGGTCGACCAGGCGCCCTTGATGAACTGCACCACGCCGACCCGAAAGCCGCGCCCGAGCGCCCGCAAGGCGAGGCCGAAGGCCGCGGTCGATTTGCCCTTGCCGGGACCGGTGTGGACAATGAGCAGGCCTTTTTCGAGAATCGGCTTCGAAGCGACCTCGGCGTCCTGGACGGCCTTGCGCCTGGCCATTTTCGCTTTGTGCCGGTCGTCTTCTTTTGAGGGTATGGGAGCTTTCATTGCAACGCGACGAGCGGCGGCTTCGGCGTTTCGCCGCAATGTTCGAGGACCATCGGCGACCTCTCCGGTTCGAAGCCTCTCGCCACCCGGATGAGCCCGTTGTCAAGATCGGTCAGACTGTGGAGCGCGATGGGCGCGCCGTGAAAGACCCGGAACCGGATGCTCACGACGCGCGGATTGCAGGGCGACAACGGGATGTAATGCAGCATGATCAGCCGGCCGTACGCCAGGATTTCGCCGAATTCATAGACGCGCTCCATCCGCAATCCCTGCACGTTGCGGTCGCGGTTGGGCGGATCGACGGAATAGTATCCGGTCACCATCGAGGGGTCGAAAGCGTAGACCCGGCGGATGCTCGAATCCGAATAGGCCGCGAGCTGTGCGAGTCCGCCGCCGAGCGAATGGCCGACGGCGGTTATCTCGGTCTTACCCTTCCGGTAGCAGCGGTCGCGCTCAATGTGGCTGGTGAAGTCGGCGACATGGTCGCGGACCTGGTCGTACTGATCGTAGATGGGAAAGGCGCGCAAGATCCAGTGGAAGTTGGATTCCCAGTCGCCCTTGTCGCCGCCGACCGTTCCGCGAAAGGCGATGACGGCTTCCGGACATTGGGTTCCCTTGCGCGCCCAGATTTGGACCCCTAGGCCCCCGACAGGTTCGCTCTGCCCGGCCGTCCGCACCCCGCATTGGTCAGGCCCGTCGCAGCTCCAGACATAGCGCCATTCGTTGAGCCAACGGGCCGCGCGTTCGTCGTCGCGGGGGTCGCAATCCTTGCCTTCGTCGGCGTCGCACACGGGGGCGCGGGGGGCAAGCTTATGAGTTGCGTAGACCCGGGGATCGTAGGATTGCTCCGCGAGCAGGGCGTAAGGCAGCACGCGGGCGGCTGCGGGCCCGGCCTCCTGTCTCGCCGCGTAATTGTCCTCGCCTTCGGTCCGCTGGATGACCTGGCCGGGCTGCTGGTCGAGGTGGAGGCCCGCGCAACCGCAAAGAGCGGGGAGCACGATCGCTACAGCGATCAGCCACGCAGCCCGTGCGCTTGCGATCGGTTCCATTGAAGCCCGCCAGCCCCGCGCGATTCGCGCGTAAAGCAGCCCATGTTCGGCGCTGAAGCCGCGGCGCGTCAAGGCGCAGGCGGCGACCTTATCGTCTTCTTCCTGCCGAGATCGCACACTGCAAATCAGGGCAATCGCGACGCCTAACCAAACTCTGAGTTGTATCCGTGGGAGCAATTTTGCTGGTCCGATCTCCCCCGATTTGGGATGTCCACCAAGCCGGACAATGCTGTTAAGGTTGCAACTTGTTTAGAACGGGCCGAGCGAGACCCGTTCGCCCTCCGCCGAAAAGGTCGAGGGCTGCCTGCAACTGGCGACGTGTATCGATCGGGCTTGGGGGCACTAAAAGATGGGTTCGCTTACCGTCCCACGCCGTCGTTTCCTCCAGGGCCTCGCTTCGGCGGCGGTTTGCGCGCCGTCGGTCGTGCGGGCGTCGAGCCTGATGGCCATCAGCGCGAAATTCTCGCGCTCCGCCAGCGCGGCGCCGTGGGCCAACACTCAGGAAGCCCTCGCCTTGCTGCAGCAGGCGCTCGAGCATCGATTCGCCGAAACACTGTTCGGCCAGGAGGGCCTTTTAGCCGAGTATGAAGGCGCCGTCGCGATCTTTAGCCCCGTCGTCGTGGAAGCCAGGATTACTGCGCTGTGGGAACTGAGGACCTGGTTCGGGCCTCGAGGTTCGCCACCCACACCGTTCGAGGAGCTGCCCGCGGAAGTGCAGGCCAACCTTGTTTCGATGTTCGGCGCCTGAGATCGCCTTTGAGCGCGCGGGCGCGCTCCTCGCTCCATTTGACAACCCCTGCCGAAGCTGGAACATGGAGCCAAGCACGGTCCCTCGATTTCGACCGAGGGTGAAAAGGGAACACGGTAGGCTCACCCCAATCCGTGGCCGCCCCCGCGACTGTGAGCGGCGTGCCGGCGCGTTCTCGCCACTGGACTTCCAGAGTCCGGGAAGGCCGTGCCGGCGATACGCCGCAAGCCAGGAGACCTGCCGTGCGCCGATGAATTCCGCCAAGCCGCCGGAGGGGCGGTCAAGGAGCGCTTATGACCGTCCGACAGACCTTCGATTTGGCGCCGAGCCTTTTGTTCGCCGGCTCGGATTGACGGGCCCATGAACGCCGGCAGAGGCCGGTCCGCCGCCGAGACGTTGCTCGTCTGCGTAACCTGCACGTCTGACGAGCGGCCCTTGGGGGCGGGCCTGTTCGAGCCTCGCAGCGAGCGCCTCGCCGTCGAACCCGATATCGCCCTCAAAGCCGTTGAACGCCTGTCCGTGTGCAGGCGGCCGTGCACGCTCGCGGGCAAAGGCAAATGGACCTATGTCGTCGGGGACCTCAAGCGCGAATCGCATCTCGAGGAGATCGTCGCGGCCGCCCGCCGCTACGCGGCCTCGCCCGAGGGCATCGTTCCCTGGCGCGAGCGGCCGCTCGCTTTTCGCAAAGGCGCCGTGTCGCGCGTTCCGCCGCTCGCGCTCGCCGAAACTCCTCTGACTTGAGAAGATTGGCTCCCCGATGCTCGCCAAGACGCCCGTCACCATCGTCACCGGCTTTCTCGGCGCCGGCAAGACGACGCTGATCCGCCATCTCCTGGCCAACGCCGGCGGGCGGCGGCTCGCGCTGATCATCAACGAATTCGGCGACGTCGGCGTCGACGGCGATCTCGTCAAGGGCTGCGCCGATGCGGCCTGTCCGGAGGACGCGATCGTCGAACTCGCCAATGGCTGCATCTGCTGCACGGTGGCCGACGATCTCGCGCCCGCGATCATGGGGCTCATCGCCCGCGAGCCGAAGCCGGATCATATCGTCATCGAAACCTCGGGCCTCGCCTTGCCAAAGCCGCTCATCAAGGCCTTCGACTGGCCGGAGTTGCGCTCGAAGCTGACCGTGGACGGCGTCGTTGCGGTGGTCGACGCCGCCGCCGTCGCCGAAGGCCGCTTCGCCGACGACCCTGATCGCATCGCCGAGCAGCGCCTCAGCGACCCGTCGCTCGACCACGACAATCCGCTCGAGGAGGTCTACGAGGATCAGCTCATGAGCGCCGATCTCGTCGTGCTCAACAAGGCCGATCTCGTCGACAGGGAAACGCTCGAGGCGATCCGAACCCAGATCGCCGCCGCCGCGCCCCGGGTGAAAATTGCGCCCGCGCGCGAGGGCGCTCTCGGCGCCGACGTCCTGCTAGGGTTCAGCGCCGCGGCCGAGGACGATCTGCGGGCGCGTCCTTCGCATCACGACTCCGATGGTGAGCACGATCACGACGATTTCGACACCTTCGTCGTTGCGATTCCCGCCGTCCGCGATCCCGACGCGCTCATCGGCCGTCTCGTTCAGGCGGCGCGCGCGCACGACATCCTGCGAGTCAAGGGCTTCATCGAAGTCGTGGGCAAGCCGATGCGGATGCTGGTGCAGGGCGTGGGCTCGCGGTTCCGCCGCAACTTCGATCGCCCGTGGGGCCCGAGCGAGCCGAGGCTCAGCCGTCTCGTGGTGATCGCCGAGCGAGGCGTCGATCGCGAGGCGGTCGCGGCTGCGCTGGGCGCCTGAACTTCCGGCATGCACGTCCCCCGCATCGAGACGCGGACGCTCGACGAAACAGTCGAAGCTCTCGATCTCGGCCAGACTCCGGCGGACATCGTTTTCCTCTCCTTTTCCGACAGCGACCTCAATGCGCTCGCGCGCGCCTATGATGCCCTTCCCGAGCCGAAGCCGAGCTTGAGGATCGCTTCTCTTGCTGCGTTGCGTCATCCGTTCTCGGTCGACCTCTATCTTGAGAAGGTGTGTGCGGCTGCCAAGCTCGTGCTCGCGCGCGTTCTTGGCGGCGCGGACTATTGGCGTTACGGCGTCGATGAACTCAGCGCGCTCGCGCGCCGTTGCGGCGTCAAACTGGCGCTGCTGCCGGGGGATCGGCGGCGCGACGCGCGCCTCGACGAAGCCTCGACGCTCGAGAGCGGCGCCCTCTTGCGCATCTGGCGGTATTTCGACGAGGGCGGCCCGGGCAACATAGCCGCGTGCCTCGCCTTTTTCGCCTCCGAAATCGGCGCCGCCTCCGCGGAGGCGCCGGCGCCTCAGCCAGTGCCCGCGTTCGGCCGCTGCGAGGGCGCCTGCTTCGAGGCTGAACCGGACGCGCCGAAGGCGCTTGTCGTCTTCTACCGCTCGATCTACCTCGCCAGCGATCTTGAGCCGATCGAGGCGCTGTCCCGCGCTTTGCGGGACAAGGGCTTCGCGGTTGAGAGCGCCTTTGTGACTAGCCTCAAGGACGAGGCGGCGCTCGAGCCGCTTGGCGCCTTTCTTGAGGAGCGCCGCTTCGACGTCGTGCTCAACTTGACCGCCTTCTCCGCGCGCGTGGACATGGGCGAGGGGACGGCGCTCGATAAGCTCGACGCCCCGGTGCTGCAGGTGGTGCTTGCGGGCATTGGCCTCGACGCGTGGCGCGCGTCTCAGCGGGGGCTCGGGCCCACGGATCTGGCCATGCATGTCGCGCTGCCGGAGATCGACGGGCGGATCCTCAGCCGCGCCATTTCCTTTAAGGCGCCCCACGCGAAGGACCCAGGAACCGAGTTCGCCGCAATCGTGCACCGGCCGCTCGCCGATCGCGTCGACTTCGCCGCCGAGCTCGCGCGTCGCTGGACAAATCTCCGGCGCAAGGCGCCGTGGGACAGGCGTCTGGCTTGCGTGCTGCCGGACTATCCGGCGCGCGGCGGGCGCACAGCTTATGCGGTCGGTCTCGATACGCCGGCGAGCGCCATCGCCATCGGCGAGACCCTCGCCGCGGCGGGCTACGATGTGGCGCATGGTCTCGACGCGCCCTCGCTTATCGCCGCCCTTGAGGATGGACCGCTCGAGGCGACGCTGACCCTCGGCGAATACGAAGCCGAGTTCGCCTCGACCCCGCGGGCCTTCCGGCAGTCAGTGCTCGCCGCCTGGGGCGAGCCGTCAACTGATCGCGACATGATCGGCGGCGCCTTCTCCTTCCGCTTCGTCAAGCTCGGCAAGCTCATCGTCGCGGTCCAGCCCGACCGCGGCGACAAGGCCTCGCGCAAGGGCGACTATCACAATCTCAACCTGCCGCCGCGCCATGCCTATGTCGCGTTTCATTTCTGGCTCGTGCGCAAGGAAAAAGTCGATGCGCTCATCCAGCTTGGCGCGCATGGCACGCTAGAATGGCTGCCGGGCAAGGCGGTTGCGCTGAGCGAGACCTGCGCCCCGGAAGTCCTCATCGGCCCCACTCCCGTCGTCTATCCGTTCATCGTCAACAATCCGGGCGAGGCGGCGCAAGCCAAACGCCGTATCTCCGCGGTGACGATCGGACACATGACGCCGCC
>DATGHB010000289.1:0-2566 GCA_035308265.1 Roseiarcus sp. | reverse complement strand
GCCATAGCGCCCGATGCCCGCCAGGATCGGCTCGCTGCTTGTCGGATGGCGCGCGACCTCGCGCGGCAAAGCAACCAGCGCGAGCGCCTTTTCTAGCGTCACGTCGTCCGCGGCGAGTCCTCGCGGCAGCGACGAGCGTTTGGGCTTCTCGCCCTCGCCCTGTTGCACATACTCGCCGAAGCGGCCGGTGCGCAGCGTGATTTCGTCGCCGGTCGCCGGGTCCTGGCCTAACACGCGCACGCCCGGCCGGTCACCCTCGGCGCTTTCGGCGCCAGTCGGCGCCAGCACGCGGGAGAACTTGCATTCGGGATAGCGCGAACAGCCGATGAAGGCGCCGTATTTGCCGAGCTTCAGCGACAATTGCCCCTCGCCGCAGAGCGGGCAGAGGCGCGGATCGACGCCGTCGCCGCGGCCAGGGAAGATGTGCGGGCCCAGAAGCTCGTTCAACGAGTCGAGCACCTGCCTCGTGCCGAGGTCCTTGATGTCGCCGACGGCGCCGGAGAAATCCTTCCAGAAATCGCGCAGCAGCGCCTTCCAGTCGATCTCGCTGTTCGACACGAGGTCGAGCTTCTCCTCGAGATCGGCGGTGAAATCGTAGCCGACATATTTGGCGAAGAACGATTCGAGGAAGGCGGTCACGATCCGGCCCTTGTCCTCCGGGTAGAGGCGCTTCTTGTCGAGCCGCACATAGGCGCGGTCCTTGAGCACCGCGATGGTCGACGCGTAGGTCGAGGGGCGGCCGATCCCCAATTCTTCCATCCGCTTGACCAGCGTCGCCTCGGTGTAGCGGGGCGGCGGCTCGGTGAAGTGCTGGCTCGCGTCGATCCTGTCCCTGGCGAGCTTCTCGCCGTCGCGCATCGCCGGCAGGCGGCTCGATTCCTCGTCCTCCTCGTCGTCCCTGCCCTCCTGGTAGAGGGCGAGGAAGCCTGGAAAGCGCACGACCTGGCCGCTGGCGCGGAATTCGAGTTTTCGCGCGCCCGCTTGCGCGACAATGTCTACAGTGGTGCGCTCGAGTTCCGCGCTCTCCATCTGGCAGGCGATCGCGCGGGTCCAGATCAGTTCATAGAGCTTCGCCTGCTCGGGCTCGAGATGGCGGGCGACGGCGCGCGGACGGCGCGTCATGTCGGTCGGCCGGATCGCTTCGTGCGCTTCCTGCGCGTTCTTGGCCTTGGCGGTGTATTTGCGGGGCGCGGAGGGCACGTAATCGTCGCCAAAATCCTTGGCGATGACGCGTCTTGCGTCCTGGACCGCCTCGGGGGCGAGATCGACGCCGTCGGTGCGCATATAGGTGATGAGCCCGGCCGCGCCGTCGCCGACATCGACGCCCTCATAGAGGCGCTGGGCGATCTGCATGGTGCGCGCGGGCGCGAGGCCCAGCTTGCGCGACGCCTCCTGCTGGAGGGTGGAGGTGGTGAACGGCGGATAGGGATGGCGCTTGACCGGTTTCGATTCGATTCCTGTAACCGAGAACAGCGCCTTCTCCAGCGCGGTCTTGAACGCTTCGGCCTCGGCGCCCGAGCCGATGTCGAGGCGAGCGATCTTCTTGCCGTCCGCGCCGACGAGGCGGGCGGTGAAAGGCGCGTTCGCTTCCGTTCGCAAATGGGCGACGATCGACCAGTATTCGCGCGCAACGAACTTCTCGATCTCGAGCTCGCGGTCGCAGACGATGCGCAGCGCGACCGACTGCACCCGCCCCGCCGAGCGCGCGCCCGGGAGCTTGCGCCACAGCACCGGCGACAGGGTGAAGCCGACCAGATAGTCGAGCGCCCGGCGCGCCCGGTAGGCGTCGACCAGAGCCTCGTCGATCTCGCGCGGATGGCGCATCGCCTCCTGGACCGCGTCCTTGGTCACCGCGTTGAACACCACGCGATCGACGCGCTTGTCCTTGAGCAGCTTCCTGTTCTTCAGGATTTCGTGGATGTGCCAGGAGATCGCCTCGCCCTCGCGGTCCGGGTCGGTGGCCAGGATCACGCGGTCGGCGTTCCTGACCGCGCCCCCGATGTCGCTGAGCCGCTTGGCGGCCTTGGCGTCGACCTCCCAGCGCATGGCGAAATCGTCGTCCGGGTCGACCGAGCCGTCCTTGGCCGCGAGATCGCGCACATGACCGAACGAGGCGTAGACGCCGTAGTCCTTGCCCAAATATTTGTTGATGGTCTTGGCCTTGGCGGGCGACTCGACGATCACGACTTTCATTCAGGAAATGTCCTTAACGACCCGCCCGGCGCGGGGGTTCGGTCCCTCGGCCGTTCGGGCGCGGGATATGGAGAGCCTAAGGCCGCCTGTCAAATTCGACGGACGGAAGCCGCGCCCGCTCAGGACGCGCTCTCGATGTCCGTGTTCGAGAAATCATCGCCTTTGTAAAGCAGCGAAGCGCCGGCAATCTTGGCCTGGGCGTAGATGAAGCAGTCCCCGAGGTTGAGCCGCGCAGGATGTCCTTTTCCCTTGCCATTAGCGAGCGAAGGCTTCGAGCGCGACATGGGCGGTTTCCGGCTGGACTGGCTGAACGGCGACGCCTGCGGCTCTCAGGAAGTCCCCGACGTGCGTTTCCGCTTCCACGACCGACCAT
>DATGHB010000288.1:0-4142 GCA_035308265.1 Roseiarcus sp. | reverse complement strand
CCCGACCCCGTGCGTCTCGATCCGCCCGTTGAGCCAGGCAGGCAGATGGACCTGCTGGGCCTCATGGCCGATCAGTACGTCGGCGACCGGCATCGCCATCAGCACGAGACCGATGGTGAACAGGACCTGGTCGAGCGGACTCGCGCCGTAAAGCCGCCGGTAGAGCGTGCGCTCGAGCGCGACCCCGAGGACCGCGGGGATCAGGAAGGCCGCCGGCAGCGTGAGGAGGAAAGGGACGCCGAGCCGGTTCATCGCCAACGCCGTCACATAGCCGCCGACCATCGCGAACACGCCATGCGCGAGGTTGATGAAATTCATCAGCCCCAGCGTCACCGAGAGCCCGCAGGCGAGGACAAACAGCAGCATGCCGTAGGCCACGCCGTCGAGCAGGATGCTCAGCATGCCTTTCCTCCCCTGCGAGGCGGGGGAGGGGGACCATGCGACAGGGCGTCCGAGAGGACGTCCGTCTCTCGACGGGCTATGTCATGGTGAAGGGGGGAAGGCCGCGGTGCAAATCGGAGCCAATGGCCGGGGTCATTGCCGCCCGCGCGCTGCCTTGAGGCAGTCGCGGAGCGGCAGACCCCCTCCACCGGCCTTCGGCCGGTTCCCCTCCCCCGCTTCGCGAGGGAGGAATACCGCGCGAAACGGCCCACTACTTCTTGGCGGCCTTATAGGGGTCCTTGACATCGGGGATGGTGGCGAACTCGACGTTGTAGAGAGCGCCGTCCTTCTCCTCCACCTTGCGCACATAGATGTTCTGCACGATGTCGCGCGTCTCCGGGTCGATCGACACCGGACCGCGCGGGCTCGTCCAGCTCATCCCCTTCATCGCGGCGATCAGCGCGTCTCCGCTCGCGTCGCCCTTGGTCTTCTCCAGCGCCTGGTAGATGAGCGCCATGCCGTCATAACCGCCGACCGCCATGAAATTCGGCCGCATGCCGCTGTTGGCCTTTTCGAACGCGGCCACGAACGCCTTGTTCTCCGGCGAATCGTGGGCGGCGGAATAATGATGCGTGGTCACCGCGCCGAGCGTCGCGTCGCCCATCTGCGGGAGCAGGTCGTCGTCGGTCACGTCGCCGGTGCCGATCAGCTTGACGCCGGCCTTGTCGAGGCCCTGCTCGACGAATTCCTTCATGAACGCCGCGCCCTGGCCCGAGGGCACGAACACGAACACCGCATCGGGCTTATCGTCCTTCACCCGCTCAAGGAAGGGGGCGAAATCCGGGTTCTTCAGCGGCACGCGGATTTTCTCCTTCACCGTTCCGCCGCCCTTCTCGAAAGTATCCGCGAACCACTTCTCGGCGTCGATTCCCGGGCCGTAGTCGGTGACCAGGGTGACGACCTTCTTGATCCCGTTCTTCAGCGACCAGTCGGCCATTGGCGCGGAGGCCTGGGGCAGAGTGAACGACGTGCGCACGATATAGGGCGACTTCTCGGTGATCATCGCGGTCGCCGCGGCGGTGACGACCTCGGGAACCTTGGCCGCGGTCGCGACCTGCGCCGTGGCCAGCGCCAGCGGCGTCAGCCCGAAGCCGATCAGAACCCTGGCGTGGTCGTTGCCGATCAACTCCTCGGCGAGGCGCTTGGTCACGTCGGGCGCGCCGGTGTCGTCCTTGACGATCAGGTTGATCTTTTTGCCCGCGACGGTGTCGCCATGCTCGTGCATGTAGAGCTCGACAGCGGCGCGTTCCTGCTTGCCGGTCGAGGCGAAGGGGCCGGTCATCGGCAGGATCAGGCCGACGGTCACTTGATTGTCGTCCGCCCGCGCCGCGCCCGCGGCGGCCAGCGCGGCGGCCAGCGCTGCCCCACATAGCCAGAATTTCGCCATCAACCTGATCTCCTCCCGTTCGGGCCGGTCTTGGTCGAACTCCGATTGTCCTACATCCCGACGCTTAGCCTTTTGAGGGCCAAAGCGAAAGACCGACCTTGGGCTAAAGAACCGGTCAGCCTTTGCCGGCAGGGCGGTCGAGGCTGGCGAGAATCCGGTCGGCGAGCGTGCGATAATCGTCCGCTTCCGTCGCCCGCAAACCGAGTTCGCCGATCGCCTGCTGCCAGCCGACGCAGGCGCGCGCCATTTCGCCCTTGAGGCCAAGGAGATCGACCGTGAGCGCGACTTCGCGCATTTCCGCCGCGCGCCTCAGCCCATGCGTCATCACCCGCTCGAGCATATAGGCCGACTTTGTCTTCCAGTCGAAGCCGGGATAGGTGTCGTCGAGCGAATCGAGCACGGTCTCAATGACGCCCGCCTTCCGCCCGGCCAGTACGCATTCGCACACGAGAGCCTCGAGCCCCTTCATCATGATCGAGCGGATCATCTTGACCGACGAGGCGGCGCCGACCGGGCCGTCGTGGATCGCTGCCGACATGCCGAGCCCAGCCAGCGCCGCCGCGGCGGCTTCAGCGTGCGGGCCGCTGATCAAAAGAGGCGTCCGGTGCAGACGGGGATGGACCGGCGCCATCACCGCGACATCGACATAGCGTCCGCCCGCGCCTTCGAGCTCGTGAGCGGTCCGCGACTTGGTCTGCGGCGCGCAGGAATCGCAATCGAAGAACAGCGCGCCTTTCGCCAAGCCGGGCAAGGCCGCGATTGCGGCTTCGTGCGCCTGGTCGGCGGTGACGACGGAGAACACCGCCTCGGCGCCTTTCACCGCTTCGGGCGCGGTCGAAGCGCCCAGCACATTCGCCGCCGCATAGTCGGCCCGCTTCGCCGCCCGCACTTGCGCGTCAGGCGAATCGGTCTTGATGTCGTAGGCGCAGATGCGCGCCTTGAAGTCCGGGTTGGTTCGCCAGCCGTCGAGAAAAGCGCGCGCCGCCTCGCCGAAGCCGAGAAACGCGATGGAGCCTATCGTTGAATCCGGCATCGGGTCGACCAACATCCTCGCGCGCTCTCTTGAAGGCGGCGCGCCTAGTTAACCAATGACGGGCGCGGGCGCCAGCGGGTGGCGTCGTCGGCCGGCGCGACTGGTAGTTTGCGCCGGAGCCGCCCTTCGCTAATATCGCCGGCTCAATGTGGCCCGCCCCGGGTTTCGGGAGGAACCGAGCTTCAAATGAACCAGGCGTACGGCAGGGCCATCTTCACCCCCGGCGTCATGCGGCGGCGAAGCCGATGAGCGGCCGCCTCGTCGGCTTGTCCTCTATGGCGACCCGCCACATCCTCGCCGACCTCGCCCGCGCCTATGAGGCCCGCGAAGGGACGCAGGTCGAAATCCGTTCGATGGGCGGCGTCGAAGCCGCGAAACTGGCGCGCGCCGGCGAAACGGCGGATGTCGTCGTGCTGGCGTCCAAGGTCATGGGCGCCCTCGAGGCCGAAGGCCATATCGTCAAAGGCAGCATCAAAGGGTTCGCCCGATCGGAGATCGCGGTCGCGGTTCCCGCCGGCTCGGCGCGGCCGAACGTCGAAAGCGCTAAAGCCGTCAGGCAGGCTATGATCAACGCGCGCAGATTATGCTACTCGACCGGGCCGAGCGGCGACCGCGTGAAGGCGTTGTGCGAGACATGGGGCCTGAGCGACACGCTCCTTGAGCGCGCGCTCGTCGCCCCGCCGGGCGTCCCGGTGGCGAGCCTCGTCGCTCGCGGCGACGCCGATCTCGGCTTTCAGCAACTGAGCGAACTCATCGGCCAGCCGGGGATCGAGATCGCCGGACTCCTGCCGCCGGAGATTCAGGCGGTGACCGTGTTTTCCGCGGGGGTCGCCAGCCAATCCACGGACCCGAGGGCCGCCGGCGCTCTCATCGCCTTCATGATCTCGGCGGATACCGGCGACACGAAACGACGCCATGGCATGACGCCGGCGTGAATCTGTCAGAGTGAGATACATGATCATCGATTGCCACGGGCACTACACGACCGCTCCCAAGGCGCTCGAGACGTGGCGCAACCGGCAGATCGCCGGCATCAAGGATCCTGCGCAATCGCCCAAGGCCGCGGAACTTAAGATCAGCGACGACGAGCTTCGGGAGTCGATCGAGACGAACCAGCTCAAGTTCATGAAGGAGCGCGGCTCGGATCTCACCATCTTTTCCCCGCGCGCCAGCTTCATGGCCCATCACATCGGCGATTTCGCGGTGAGCTCCTCCTGGGCCGCGATCTGCAACGAGCTCATCTTCCGCGTCTCCAAGCTGTTCCCTGACAATTTCATCGGC
>DATGHB010000287.1:0-7443 GCA_035308265.1 Roseiarcus sp. | reverse complement strand
GGCGCTGCCGCTCAACACGCTCACCCTCCAGTTCCATCAGGCGTTGAGCGAGCCACTGCCGACCGGGGTCGACTATGAGCTCGACAACGTTCGTGAGGAGCGCTGGATGAGGCTCGCCGCGGAGCATGGCGCGGTCGCGGAACTGCAGCAGGGCGGCGGCGGGCGGCCACAGCATTACTGGACCGACCTTCGCTGGGTCTGGCACTTCGGCGTGGTGGGCGGCGAACTGCTTCCCTAGGCGCACCCCCCGCGCCTTCGGCGACGGCTCGCTGCATACGGTGGTGGCCGGACGGCCGGAAGGGTTCTGAGCTTCCTCGTGGCGGGCTCCGGACCCGCGATCCGGGAGGCCGGCCGGAGCCCCGCTTAGGTTCCTTTTAGGTTCGCGCCTCTCATGTTTTCAGTGGGTTCGGATCCCGTTTAGGTTCGCGACTCAAAATAAACATGTGATCAATATGTGTTATTGCGTTGAAGCCGCGCCGCTCAATCCTTTGGTAAGTCGCTTGTCTTATGACTCTTCGCGCTTACAGCCGCGAGGGGCGGCCGCCTCGCGGGGCCCTGGCCCGGCGCGCCCGTCGGCGGGCTGAGCGCCCGCACCCCCCTCACGGCTTCCCGGCCTTGTAGGCGTCGGTGATCGGCTCAAGCGGCGGGTCGGTGAGCGTGATCCGGCCGTCCAGGCCCATGTCGAAGCTCGCGACGTTGATCGTCTGCCCGACCTGATCGAGGGCGACGTCCTTGGCGAACAGGGTTCTGACCTGCGGGTTGAGGCCGGTGATTTCCACCCGCACTGGAATCGACGTTAAGCCCTTGGCGAGCTCCCGATCGGAATAGAGATTGACCCCTACGTCATAGTGTCCGGGCGCGATGCAGCGGATGGTGGTCGTTTCCTTGTTCGATTCCGACTGCGCGACCGAGCCGTCGGCGAGGGTGATCTCGGACGTCGAACGCCCGAGACTGTCGCGGTCGAGCGAGGCGCACCCGGCCTCGCGCGAGCCGTAAAAGACCGGCTTCCTGTCCGGTCCGACCACCCAGAGATCGACGTCGGAATCGAGTTCGACCTTCCAGTCCGCGGTGATCAGGAACTCGGCTTTCGGCTTGACGCCATCGATTTTTGCCCTGGTCGGCGCCACCGCGACGATGACGACGCACAGGATGCACAGGAGAAGATCGGCAAGCCCGATCCAGATGGACGAACGGTCAGGCGTCATGGATCGGCCCCCGTCAGCCGTTTCTGACGCACATGATCTTGATGAACTCGCCTTCCGCGAGGTTGCGGAAGGGCGCGCTCTTGGCGAGGTCCTGCTGGGCCTCGACGCCGCACCAGATCTCGTTCGAGACCTGGCCGATCACGGCGACGTCGCGCGAGAAGCCTGGCTCGGGTCCGCAGTCCGCGGGGTTCATGCCGGCAATGCAAATCATGGCGACGATGTTGAAAGTCATGGGGGTCTTGCTCCTGTCGGGGGTCTCTTCTCTTCCGCGGGTTAAGGCTTGCGGGGTTGAGGCTTGGCGCTTAGCCGTCCTTCTCCCGCCGCGGCGCGATCCCCATGATCCCGCCGATCAAGTCGAGGCCGACCCTGAGCCGGTCGGAGATCACCGCGTCGGCCCGCCAGGGCGTGGCGAGTTCCGGGACGAAGCCACGGCAGTCGCGCACGCCGGCGCCTTCGATGACGATGCGGGTCACGATCGGCCAGGCGTGCGGGCCGACCCGGTCCTCGGCCGCCCTGAGCTTGTCGCGGGCGTGGAGGGCGATGTCGGACTGGGGCAGGCCGGGGCGGGGGCCGAAGCCGGTCGAGCCCAGCCGCTCGGGCGCGACCGCGCGCAACTGGTCGAACCTCGCGCGCTGATGGGTGCGGCGAAGGGATTCGCCGACCAGCCAGCGGATGTCGTTGAGCTTGGGGTCGTGCGGCGCGAGCAGCCGGTTGGCGCGCATGGTGTCGAACGGATCGAGAAGACGGCGCGTGCGGTCGGCGCTGAGCGTGGGCGTCTCGCCGGCTTCCTTGGCGCGGGCTAGGCGCTCGGGGGTCGCGTCGAGCCGCTCCTGGACGGCGTCGAGCAATTCATGCGGCGATCTGCGCGCGCGCCGGGTCGGCTTTCGGGGGCCCTTCATTTGAAGAGCTCCGCCAGTTCCGCCTCGAGTTCGCTGAGTTCCGCGCCGAGCTCCGCGAGCTTCATGAACTCGGCCGAGCCCGCCAAATGGGCCGGAGCCCCCGCGTCCGCCAGTTCAACGCATAATGCCGCCGGCGAGGTGCACCAGGATTGCTCGATGATCGCGGGGACGAATTTGGGCACGCCGCGCTCGTTGACCGCAACGTCCGCGGGCGCGCGCTTGTGATATCGGCGCAGATCCTTGAGATGGCGGGCGGCGGAGCGGATGGCCAGCGCTCGGTCGGTGTCGGCTTTGGGCGGCCGGCGGCGGGGTGGTCTGGACACGGTCATGAGCTTGCCCTTTCTCCATCGACGTGTTATGTTCCCGTTCTGTTCACTATTGCATAAATCAGAATTTTAAGTCAAGGTTTTTCGTTTTTTTGAATTGCGGTTTTTCGGAAACTAGGTTAATTTCAGAAAACGGGGCTCGTTCCCATGAGTCGGCGGCCCTTCCCGGCCTCCAGCGCGCGGGATCCGCGCCCCACGTCATCGCCTGGGAACTGAGGAGGATTTTCACCCTTGACCGTCGACTGGATCCGCGTCGGTCTGAAACGGACCGGCAAAACCCGCAGCGGCCTCGCCAGGGCGCTCGGCCGCTCGCCCTCCGCCGTCACCGACCTTCTCAACGGCCACCGGCGCCTGCGCGCCGACGAGATTGCAACCGTGTCCGAATATCTCGGCATCGAGCCGCCGCGCCTTATCGGCGGCGGGCCGCCGCGCCCGCCCGCGGCGCCGCTGATCGGCTATGTCGGCGCGGGCGCGGTCGCCCACTTTTACGCCGACGGCCAGGGGCCGTTCGACGACGTCGACGCGCCGCTCGATTCGAAGCCGACCACGGTCGCCGTGCAGATCCGCGGCCATTCGCTCGGCGTTCTGTTCGACAACTGGCTCGTCTTCTACGACGACGTCCACAATCCGCCGGACGACAGTCTTGTCGGGCGCATGTGCGTCTGCGGCCTCACCGACGGGCGGGTCTTGATCAAGTCCTTGAAGCGCAGCCCGCAGACGGGCTTGTGGAATCTTCTGTCCAACACCGAGCCGCCGATCTACGACGTCGGCCTCGACTGGGCCGCGCCGGTGCGCGAAATGCGGCCGAGGTGAGCTGAGCCGAGCGAGCGCGAGCATGCCCAGCGTCCCCCCGGCGCTCGAGATCGCGCGCGCGCTCGTCCGCTTTCCCTCGGTGACGCCGGCCGACGAAGGCGCGCTGCCCTATTTGCGCGACCTTCTGGCTGAGAGCGGGTTCGCCGCCGAGCTCGTGACGTTCGACGCCCCGGGAACGCCGGCGGTCCTGAACCTTTACGCGCGCTTTGGCGCGGAGAGGCCCAATCTCGCCTTCGCCGGCCACGCCGACGTCGTGCCGCCCGGAGACAAGGCGCGCTGGCGTTTCGACCCGTTCGCGGGCGAAATCGCCGATGGGCAGCTCTGGGGCCGCGGCGCCTGCGACATGAAGGGGGGCGTCGCCGCTTCCATCGCCGCCGCCTTGCGCTTCATCGCCAGGGGAGGGTTCAAGGGCTCGATCAGCTTCCTCTTGACCGGCGACGAGGAAGGCCCGGCGGTCAACGGCACGGTCAGGCTGGTCGATTGGGCGCTTCGCAAAGGCGAGCGTTTCGACCATTGCATCCTCGGCGAGCCGACCTCGGTCGAGACGCTCGGCGACACCATCAAGCACGGCCGGCGCGGCTCGCTCAACGGACGGCTCACGCTCCGCGGCCGGCAGGGCCACGCCGCCTATCCCCGTCTCGCCGACAATCCGCTTCCTGCGCTCGCGCCGATCCTGGCCGCGCTCCTCGACCCGCCGCTCGATCAAGGAAACGCCGATTTCGAGCCCTCGAACCTCGAAGTGGTGTCGGTCGATGTCGGCAATCCGGCCTTCAACGTCATTCCCGGCGAAGCGCGACTCAGGTTCAACGTCCGTTTCAACGATCTCTGGAGGCCGGATTCGCTCGCGGCCGAAATCGAGCGTCGGGTCGCTGCGGCGGACAAGGGCAAGCGCGCGACGCTCGCCTTCGAGCCGACCAACGCGGTCGCCTTTCTCACCAAACCCGGACCGTTCACCGATCTCGTCGCCGCGGCGGTCGAGGACGTGACCGGACGCAGGCCCTCGCTCTCGACCGGTGGGGGCACCTCCGACGCGCGTTTCATCAAGGACGCCTGTCCGGTGGTCGAACTCGGCCTCGTCAACGCCACCATCCATGGCGTCGACGAGCGCGTCGGGCTCGCCGATCTCGAGGCTTTGTCGAGGATCTACGAGCGCGTGCTGGAGCGCTATTTCGCCGCCCCGGTCTCAGTTCCGGAGTGATCAATGGCAATTTTGGCCGAGAGGCTGGTTGAATGGTTAAATCGCTAAGGGTTTTTTACCATTCTCGAGAAGTTATCGCAGCGCGGCGATCAGCACTTTTCCGGGTCGGCCCGCGGCGATCTGGCTGAAATTATTACTTACTACTCTAAGGCTCCCGGCGCCTGGCAAAATTCACCCTCCTGCTCTGCTTCGCTCACCTCTCGGCATAGTCCACCCGCGCGAGATAGAGCCCGTCGGCCGGGGCCACCTGGCCGCAGCGGCGACGGTCGGCGGCCTCGAAGGCATTCCTGAACTCGGCGATGCTCCAGCGGCCCGAGCCGACCTCGACCAGCGAGCCGACCATCGAACGCACCTGGCGATGCAGGAACGAGCGCGCGCTCGCTTCGAACAGGATTTCGTCGCCCTCGCGCGTGACGTCGAGCCTGTCGAGGGTGCGGATCGGCGAATTGGCCTGGCATTGCGAATCGCGGAAGGTGGAGAAATCGTGCTTGCCCGTCAGCGCAAGCGCGGCCTCCTGCATCGCCGCCGCGTCGAGGCGCGGCTTGACCCGCCAGGCGCGGCCACGCTCGAGGGTCAGCGGCGCGCGGCGGTTGACGATGCGATAGAGATAGTAGCGGGCGGTGGCGCTGTGGCGCGCGTCGAAATCGGCGGGAACGCGCTCGGCGCCGAGGATCGCGACCGGATGCGGTTGAATGAGCGCATTGAGCCCCTCTTGAAACCGGAACGGCGCCCAGTCGCGCTCGATGTCGACATGGGCGACCTGCCCATACGCATGCACGCCCGCGTCGGTGCGGCCGGCGCCATGGGCGCTCGCGGTCTCGCCGGTCATGGCGAAGATCGCGCCCTCGAGCGCTTCCTGGACCGAAATCCCGTTCGCCTGCCGCTGCCAGCCAACGAACGGCGCGCCGTCATATTCGAGTGTGAGCTTGAAGCGCGGCATGGCCCGCGCCTCACGCGGACTCGCCGCGGGGAGCGGCGGCGATCGCCTGGTCGAGAACCTCATAGATGCGCGGATCGCCGCACCGGGCGACATTGAAGCGCAGATGGCCCAGCGCCTCATCCGAGGCGCTGAACGCCGGCCCCGGCGCGAACATGACCTTCCGCGCCAGAGCGTAGCGGGCGACGTCGGCGGCGGCGACGCCGTTCGGCAGGCGCGCCCAGACATAGATGCCGGCGCGCGGCTCGATCCAGGGGACGACGCCGTGGCGGCGCAGGGTCTCAAGCGCGCGGCCCATCGCGTCGGCGAGCTTCCGGCGCAGGCTGTCGAGATGGCGCCGGTATCCGCTTTCGGTCAGCACGCGATGGAGGATCGCGGCGCCGGTCGCGCTGTTGCCCATGGTCGTGGCGAGCTTGAGATCGACGATTCGTTCGATCCAGTCGTGGCGCGCGGCGATATAGCCGCAGCGCATCGCCGCCCCCACCGCCTTGGTGGCGCTGCCGACCTGGACGACCCGGCGGAAGCCGTCGAGCCCGGCGAGCCGGGTCGAGGGCTCGACCTCGAAGTCGGCGAAGGTGTCGTCCTCGAGGATGAGGACATCGTGCTCCTCGGCAAGCCGGAGAGCGCGATGGACGGTCGCGGGCGAGGACAGGACCCCGGTCGGGTTTTGCAGGCCTCCGGCGGTCAGATAGAGCCGCGGCCGGCGTTCCGCGAACACGCGCTCGAGCGCGGCGGCGTCCGGCCCGTCGGGGGTCATCGGGACCGTGACCGTGGTCACCCGATTGGCGCGCAGGAGCGAATGGAAATTGAAGTAGCAGGGGTCGTCGACGACCACCGTGTCGCCGGGGCTGAGCAGAAAGCGGCAGACGAGATCGAGCGCCTGCGAGCACGAATCCGTGACCACGATCTGGTCCGGGTCCGCCGGCGCGCCACGTTCGGCGAGGCGGACGGAGAACAGGCGCCTGAGCGGCGCATGGCCGAGCGGCTCGTCATATTGGCGCCGCCGTCCGGGATCGTCGCGCGCCGCGAGCCGCAGCGCGCGCTGGACGCCGAGATCGAGCACCCACGAATCGGGCAGCCAGCCCGCGCCCGGACAGAGGAAATCGGGCGCGCCGACCATGGCGTGGCGATTGATCCAGGACGGGTCGATCGCCGGCTCGGGCGGCGGGTCGGCCGTCGTCAGGGTCAACGGGCGGGCGGCGCCGGCGACGAAGAAGCCCGAGCCGCGGCGGGCGACGACCGCGCCCTCGGCCGCAAGCCGGTCGTAGGCTTCGACCACGGTCGATTTCGACACGTCGAGCTTCGAGGCAAGTTCGCGCACCGAAGGGAGCCGGGCGCCGCGCGCGAGCGCGCGGCTGGCGATGCGTGCGCGAACGAAGGCCGCCGTCATTTCGACTCGGGACGCCGGCCGGTCATCCATGGGCAAGCTCCGAACTGTACAGTCAGTGGAGTGGTACAGTTTGGCGAAACTGTACTGAATTGTCTCTGGCGCCGCAACCCATGCGGGCCGATGATTTCGCGGCGAAAGGAGACACCATGATTCCCGAAAGCCGAGCCTGGCAATCGATCCGCGCCCGCGCGAGACGGGCGATCGGCTGGCCGTTCCGGGTCGCCGCAGCGCGCGCGACGCTGCGCGCGCTTGCGAAAATGGACCGCCGCGAACTCGCCGACATCGGCCTTACCTCAAGCGACCTGCGCGACGCCTCGGCGCTGGCGCTCGACCGCGATCCGGGCGAACTGCTCGCCCGCCGCGCCCGCGAGCGGCGCCGGGACGCCTTCGTAGCCGCGTCCCTGGGGCGCGACGACTGGCCGGATCAGGACCGGCGCGACAGGCCCGGGCGCAACCGGCCGCCGCCGCAGCGGCCAAACTCTATCCGGCCAGCCGGTCTTGTCAGAACAGGCTGAGCTGCGCGCCCGAGCCGCTTGCCGCCAGCGTCGGCTTGCGGAAGAGATCGGTCCGCAGCGCCCGCGGCGTCTCGGTGTACCCCAGGCGCCGCGCGGCGGTCTCGAACCTGCGCCCGATCATCCAGGCGTAGGGCCCCGAGCCCGCCATCCGCTTCCCCCA
>DATGHB010000286.1:0-5966 GCA_035308265.1 Roseiarcus sp. | reverse complement strand
GATCTCCCAGCGCCGCCGAAAGCCTTTCGGCATACCCCGAAAACCGCGCTTCATTTCCCGCCCCCCTCGTGACCTCACAACCATCCTCCTGTCGCGCAACCACCATCGCCAACAGTCCAATCCATCATGGTTAATGCTTTATTGACTCAGTAAGATTGGGCGCCAAAACCTGTCACTCTTTTCGCGTTTCCCATGGCGCGCGTAGTTGGGCCTTTGCGGGGCCGCCGACGGCGCTATATACGTAAAAACATAACGGATCGTGGAATTTGAGTCGCCAGCCATCTTGGCCGGGCGCGGCTTTCAGGACCGTGCGGCGCCTTTCGGGTACGATCGGCCCAGAAGGGAGGGGCGATGAAGCGATTCGGGATCGCCCTGATCGCGGCGGGGGCCGCCAGCTTCGCTCAGGCGGCGGACCTGCCGGCCACGAAGCCCGCCGAGGCTGAAAAGTCCAAGCCGCCCTGCTTCAGCAGTCTCTGGAACTATCTCAAGGCCTCCGTTCGCGACTGCCCGCTGAGCTTCGGCCCCTTCACGCTCTATGGAACGCTCGACGGCGGCTTCGGCTATGAGCAATGGGGCGCGCCCGTCGGCCGGTTCGCCGACAAGGCCAACTACGCCATCCAGAGAAACAGCGGGGATGCGCACTGGCTGTGGTCGCCGAACGCGCTCAGCGCCTCGACGATCGGCGTCCGCCTCGCGCAAAAGGTCGGCGACAATTGGGAGGTCGTCGGCGCCGTCGAGGCCGGATTCAATCCCTATTCGCTTCGCCTGATCAATGGGCCCGCTTCGCAGGCCGACAACAATCTCCTCGCGACGCCCTTCCAGAGGACCGCGTTCGACACTGCGCGGGCCGGGACGTGGGACAACGGGCAGGCGTTCGTCGGTGTCAGCAATCCCGTCTACGGGACCCTGACCTTCGGGCGAACCACTCTGCTCTCCATGCAGGCGCTGAGCGCCTACGATCCGGTGGCCTCGGTTGCGTTTTCGCAACTGGGCTTCACCGCGCTGTATGGCACGTTCGGCGCGAGCGCGACCTCGCGGATCAACACCGGCCTGACCTATCGTCTGAACTACCAGGGCTTTCGCGTCGCGGCCCAGGCGCAGGTGGGCGGCTACGATCAGGACAATGCGGCGACCGAGCAATATCAGGCGCAGATCGGAACCGACTTCAGCGGCTTCTCGTTCGACGCAATCGCCGGATATGCGAAGAACGCGCTCGCCTTCCGGAGTTTCGGGGGCGCGCCGACTCCGGTCGGCTACAACCCGTACGAAATCGTCCGCGCGACGGCGCTGAACACGGGCGGCTTCGAGCTGGTCGGCCGCTACGAGTGGGAGAAATTCAAATTCTACGCCGGATACATCTACTCGCTCTCCGTCAATCCGAGCAATCCGAACTATCCGGGAGGCGTGTCCTCGATCGCGCCGGGAGTGGTCGTTCCTCCCGGCTTCGTGACCACCAACGCCTATACCGTTCCGCGCAATCTCAACACGGTCTGGACGGGCCTGCGCTATTCGGTGTGGTCCAACCTTGACCTTGCCGCCGGGGTCTACTGGGAATCCCAGAACGATTTCCTGGCCGCGCCCGCTGTCTGCACTGGATCGGGCTCGGCGACCAGCAACTCCCGATGCGCCGGCGGCCGCTATTCCACCTCGATTCTGGTGGACTACAGGCCCGTTCCGCGGGTGAACCTCTACGCGGGGCTTCTCGTCTCCGCTGTCTATGGCGGCGTCGCGAGCGGCTTCCTGCACACCGAGAATGTCGCGCCGACCGTCGGCGTGCGGGTGCGCTTCTGAACGGAAGCTCAGCCCGGGTTGCCGCCGATGCAGCCCTTCATGCAATCGTCGGGATCGCGGCTCAGCCCATCGTCGTCGCCCTCTCCGGGATGGGCATAGGGCTTGAACATCTGGTTTGTCGCAGGAGGCCCGCTCTCGACCGCCCCGGCCGGCCGCTGAGCGGCCGCCGGCGCGGGCGCTTCGGCCGGATTGTGGGCGACCAAGCGGTGATGAACGGTATGATGAGGCCGATGATAGCGATGGACCGGATAGTGGCGGTAAGGGGCCGGCTGATCCGTCTGCGCCAAGGCGGCCAGCGGCCCCAACATGAGGGCGGCGAGGGTCAGCGCGATCGTCGTCGATGTCTTCACTTCACCCTCTCCGCGTGCGCAACCGACGGCTTCGGGCCCCGCTCGCGGGGTCGCCGCGAGACCGGCGGCGCGGAAAGCTTAGCGGAGGCTCCAGGAGATGAGCTTCCGCGGAATGACCGCCTCGCCCGCGAGGCGGGGAGGGTCGCCTTCACGGACGAGGCGGCGGCGCCCCCCAACCTCAGTCGAGGCCGACCATCACGTCGGTCGCCTTGATCACCGCGTAAGCCTTCTCTCCCCTCTTCAGTTTGAGTTCGTCGACCGCTTCGTTGGTGATCGACGCGGTCACGATCGCGCCGCCCCCCAGATCGATGCGCACGTGCGCGGTCGTCGCTCCCTTGACGACATCGACGATCGTTCCGTGAAGCTTGTTGCGGGCGCTGATTTTCATGCGCTTTCCATCCCCTGGAATTTGCTCGTGACCCTGAACCGCGCTATGTACCACAGCATATAGCGCGGGGCGAGTCCGGTTGGGGAAAGATAAGCCGCCACCCCGGGTTTCATGAGTTCGCTTGAGCAACTGGAGAATAGCCCTTGAAGCTGGCCGCGCTAGCAGGCGCAGTTGTTGCGATTCTGGTTTCGCTCGCGGCGCCGACGGAAGCGAGCGTAACCCATGTCGCGGTCGCCGCCAACTTCACGGAGCCGGCGAAAGAAATCGCCGCCCTGTTCAATGAGAAGACCGGCCACGAGGCGGTTCTGAGCTTCGGCGCGTCGGGGGCCTTCTTCACCCAGATCGCCCATGGCGCGCCGTTCGAGGTGTTTCTGTCCGCTGACGAGGCCCGCCCGAAGGCGGCGGTCGAGCAGGGGTTCGCGGTTCCGGGCAGCCGCTTCACCTATGCGGTCGGCAAGCTTGTGCTGTGGAGCCGGGTCGTCGACGTGACGGATGGCGAAGCGGCGCTGAAGGCGGGCAAGTTCGCGAAGCTCGCGATCGCCAATCCGGTCGCCGCCCCTTACGGGGCCGCGGCGGTCGAAACGATGAAGGCGCTCGGCGTCTACGACGCGCTGAAGCCGAAGATCGTCCAGGGCGCCAGCATCGCGCAGGCGTTCCAGTTCGTCGACACCAGGAACGCGGAAGCAGGCTTCGTGGCGCTCGCCCAGCTTTATGGGATCAGCGCGGGGACGCGCTGGGAGGTCCCGCTGAAACTCCACGCGCCGATCCGGCAGGACGCGGTGCTGCTCAAGACCGGAGCCGACAGCGAGGCGTCGAAGGCCTTCCTCGCCTTTCTCAAAGGCCCGGAAGCTCAAGCGATCATCGAGCGGTTCGGCTACGCTCTCGAGTGAGCGCAAAGGTGCCTTCTCCCCCGCCTGAAATCTGGGTCCCGATCAAGCTCACGCTCGAACTCGCGGCCATCTCCACCCTCTCGCTCATCATCGTCGCGACGCCGCTCGCCTGGTGGCTTGCGCGCTCGAAGGCGTGGTTCAAGGAAGCCGTCGCCGCCGTCGTCTCGCTGCCGATGGTGCTGCCGCCGACCGTGCTCGGCTTCTATCTCCTGATCGCGCTCGGCCCCGACGGACCGGGGGGCTGGGTCGCCTCGCTTTGGGGCGCGCGCACGCTCGCTTTCACCTTCACCGGCCTCGTCATCGGCTCGATCATCTCGTCGATGCCGTTTGTGGTGCAGCCGATCCGCAACGCCTTCGCCGCCGTCGGCGACCGGCCGCTCGAGGTCGCGGCGACCCTGCGCGCTTCGCCGCCCCGCGCCTTCTTCACCGTTGCCCTGCCGCTCGCCAGCCCCGGCCTGCTCACCGGCGCGGTGCTGGGCTTCGCCCACACCGTCGGCGAGTTCGGCGTGATCCTGATGATCGGCGGCAACATCCCCGGCCGCACGCGGGTCATGTCGACGGCGATCTTCGACTTCGTCGAGACGATGCGCTGGCGCGAGGCCAACCTGCTCGCGGGCGGGATGGTCGCATTCGCCTTCGCGGTCATCCTGGCGATGATCCTGATCGAAAAGCGCTTTGCGCGAGCCGGCGCGTGACTGAGCGCCCGGCGATCCGCGCGGAATTTCGGGGAACGCTCGGCAAGTTCGCGCTCGACGCCGGCTTTGCCGCGCCGGCGAAGGGCGTGACCGCGCTCTTCGGCCCATCGGGGTGCGGCAAGACCACGGTCCTGCGCTGCCTCGCGGGCCTTGTGCATCTGAAAGGGGTCTGCGAGGTCGATGGCGATGTCTGGCAGGACGAAAACGGCGCGTTCCTGCCGACTTACAAGCGCCCGCTCGGCTATGTCTTTCAGGAGGCGAGCCTCTTTCCGCACCTCTCCGTCCGCCGCAACCTTCTGTTCGGCGCGCCGCGCAAGGACGGCGGACCGAGGGAACCGATCGCCTTTGACGAGGTGGTCGAGCTTCTTGGCCTCACGCGGCTGCTCGACCGGTCCCCGCGCAATCTCTCCGGGGGCGAGCGCCAGCGGGTGGCGATCGGGCGGGCGCTCCTGTCGCAGCCCAAGCTCCTCTTGATGGACGAGCCGCTCTCGGCGCTGGATCGGGCGACCAAGAACGAGATCCTGCCGTTTCTGGAACGGCTGCGCGACCGGCTCGCGCTGCCCGTCGTCTATGTCACCCACGATATCGCCGAAGTCGAGCGCCTCGCCGACGGGATCGTGCTGATGGACAAGGGCCGGGTGATCGGCTCGGGCCCGCTCGGGGAACTGGAGACCGATCCGTCGCTGCCGCTAGCCATCGCGCGCGACGCGGCGGTGAGCCTGGACGGCGTCGTGCACGCGAGCGACCAGGCTTATGGCCTCGTCATTCTCAAAGTGCGCGGCGGCTCGTTCATTGTTCCCGCGCCCGCCGCTCCGGCTGGCGAGCGGAGGCGCGTTCGGATCATCGCCGGCGACGTGAGCCTTGCGCGCGAGGCGCCCCGGCCAAGCTCGATCCTCAACGTCCTTCCGGCGCGCGTCGTGGCGATGAAGCCAATCGACGCGAACGAGGTCGTCGCGGTCGTGGCCCTTGGCCCAGACGGAACCGGCGCCCGCCTCCTGTCGCGGCTCACGCGAAAGTCGTGGGAGGCGCTCGGTCTTGGCGAGGGGGCGAGCGTCTACGCCCAGGTCAAGGCGGTCGCGCTTGCGTCCGGACGGGGCGATTTGGGTTGAGGGCGCCTCGCCTCTGGCGCCGTCGCGCCAACGATGCAATCGTTGAGTGCGGCGATCCACCCAGGAGGAAACCTTGACCGGTCTGTTCGACCTCAGCGGGCGGGTCGCGATCGTCACCGGCTCTTCGCGCGGGATCGGAAGGGCGATCGCCGAGCGGCTGGCCGAGCACGGCGCGACGGTGGTCATCTCGTCGCGCAAGGCGGAGGCCTGCGCCGGGACCGCGGCCGACATCAATCGCGCGCGCGGGCGCGAGGCGGCGAAGCCGATTCCCGCCAACATTTCGTCGAAGGCCGATCTTCAGCGCCTCACGGATGAGACGATCAGCGTCTTTGGCCGGATCGACATCCTGGTCTGCAACGCGGCGTCAAATCCCTATTACGGGCCGATGGCCGGAATCTCGGATGAGCAGTTCCGCAAGATCCTCGACAACAACGTGCTCGCCAACCATTGGCTGATTCAGATGGCCGCCCCGAACATGATCGAGCGCAACGACGGCTCGATCATCATCGTCTCGTCGATCGGCGGCCTCAAAGGCTCGCCCGCGATCGGCGCCTACAATATCTCCAAGGCCGCGGATTTTCAGCTCGCGCGCAATCTCGCGGTCGAATGGGGAAAGCACAATGTCCGCGTCAATTGCATTGCGCCTGGCCTGGTCCGAACCGACTTCGCGCGCGCCTTGTGGGAGAATCCTGAGACCCTGAAGGCGGCGACCGCAAGGACGCCGCTCGGGCGAATAGGCGAAG
>DATGHB010000285.1:0-2700 GCA_035308265.1 Roseiarcus sp. | reverse complement strand
GTCTACGACACGCTGCGCCGAAAAAGCTCGTCCGCCTGGATCATGGGAGAAGCGGGCGCGCGGGCGGAAGTCCTAGGCGCGCTCAGGCAGACGCGCGGCCTCGACGTCGAGGCGATCGCCGCTTTGTTCTCCGGCGAAGGCCACGCGCCGCAGACGCTCACGGAAGCCGAACGCGCGCGGCTCGAGACTGCGGATCTTTCGGGCGCGCCCGCCCATGTCGCCGGCGATTTTCCGGAGTGGCTTACGCCTGAGCTCGAGGCGAGTTTCGGCGCCGACGCGGCGGACGAGGGCAGGGCACTGGCCGAGCGCGCGCCGGTCGACCTGCGCGTCAATCTCCTCAAGGCTCAGCGCGACAAGGCGCTTGGCCTCCTGGCCTATCTCTCGCCTGAGCTCACGCCGCTCTCGCCGGTCGGCTTGCGCATCGCCATGCGCCGGGACGGGCGCGCGCCGCCGCTCGCCTCCGATCCGGCCTACGTCAAGGGCCTCATCGAACTGCAGGACGAGGGCTCGCAGCTCGCCGCGCTCCTCGCCGAAGCGAGGCCCGGCATGCAGGTCCTCGACCTTTGCGCGGGCGCGGGCGGCAAGACGCTGGCGCTCGCCGCCGCGATGGAGAACCAGGGCCAGATCTACGCGACCGATTCCGATCCGAGGCGCCTTCAGCCGATCTTCGCGAGGCTCGCCCGGTCGGGCGCGCGCAATGTCCAGGTGCGGGCGCCGAGAGGACGATCGGACGTGATCGGCGATCTGAAAGGCCGCTGCGATGTGGCGCTGATCGACGCGCCGTGCACCGGCTCCGGCGCCTGGCGGCGCAACCCCGACGCCAAGTGGCGCATCCGCCCGGGCGCGCTCGAGCAGCGCATCAAGGAGCAGGACGAAACGCTGGAGAGCGGGCTCAGCTTTGTCAGGCGAGGCGGACGCCTCGTCTACGTGACCTGTTCCGTTCTAAAGGCGGAGAACGAGGACCGGATCGCTGAGTTCATGCGCCGCCACGACGATCTGTTGCCGGTCGACGCGGCCCAACAGGCGCGCTCGGCCGGCCTGCCGGGACTCGCCAAACACGGATCGCCTCTCGGCCCAGGCTTCCGCCTGAGCCCAAGGGCGACCGGAACCGACGGCTTCTATGTCGCGACGCTGGCCAGGACGTGAAGCGGTTTTCGCTTCACGTCCTGGCCGCCGTTTGATTCACCAACGTCGCGAGCCTTACGCTTTAGCGCCGGTTAGCAGGGCGCATGAAGCTGGCGACCGTCGCGGTGAGCGAGCTGCCGCTCATCACCAGGGTCGCGCCAAGCGCGATCAGCGCCGCGAAGATCAGCATGACCGAGTTCATGCCGGCGACCGCAAGGATGCCAAGCACGATCCCGGCGAGGCCGGCGAGCGTCAGCGCGCCCGCGGACTCGAAGGCCATCCCGTTGGCGAGGATCGCAGACCCCGACACCGGCTCACCTTCAGTGTTCAGCATGGCCCGCTTCATCTGATGCAGGTTCCACACCGAGCCGCTGCCCAGGATCATCGCCGCGCCGAAGGCGATCAACGCGACCGAGGTCAGGGTGACCGTCGCGATTCCCAGCAACGCCAGCACGCCCAGGACGATTCCGGCGGCGCCCACCAGGAAGTGAGCCGAGAGGCCGGCGCCGCCAAAATTCTCCACCGCGGCGGATCGGGCTCCGCTCGGGAAGATGATGTTGGCGTATTCCGACATGATCGAGCCTCCCTCCACCAGAAGGGCGACGCCGAACACGATTGTGGCGATCGCGAGCATCATGTCGGGTCTGATCCCGGCGAGCCCGACGATCGCCAGCACGATGGTGGCCACGCCACCGATCGCATCGACAAAGCCGCCGTACGAAGCGACGGACCCTCTCGATGTGGATTCCGATACTGTCATAGCCATGACGAACTCCTTCCAAATGTCACTTCGGATCGGGCGGGAGGAGCGTCGCAGGACGGCGTCTCGCACCGATCCTTTTGCTGGAAGGCAATATAAACAAAAATAATGCAGAAATTATGTCTATGAACGTTTGTTAATGTATGGCGTTAACCCTCATCAGGCGGCGGCCCGCGGCATCAGCGCCTTGATGAGGTCCCACAGCAAGCCCGCGAAAGCGAGCGCCCAGGCGCAGGCGGCGACGACGAACATGATCCAGGCGAGGTCGCGCAGGAATGGGAGATCGAACGCCGTCGCCATTTGCCGCGTCGCCTCGCTGTACATCCCTAAGGGAAAGTCGGCCGCCCAGTCGGCGGGATGGTAGCGCGGCCGCTTGCGATCGACGAAGAGCCGCCAGCCCGCAAGCGCGACGAGGAGGGGGATCCACCACGTTCCGGCGGCCCAGCAGAACACGGTGAATCCCTTGAGGAAGGGCAGGATGGCGGCAAGAAGCGTCGTATCGTGCGCGTTCTCGGCGAGAAGAGCCCCAGCCAGGGCCGAGATCGCCAGTGCGCCCATGTTGATCCAGGACGGCGCGTCGACGTCGCTCATCGAAAAAGAAAAAAACGTATAGCGATAGAAAAGAAGGGTGATGATCCAGAGATAGAGCATCACGCCGGCGAGCCACACGCACAGCGCGAAAAATTCGAGTTCCGCTTGACCTGGCGCCGGCTGCCGCCGGGCGACCAGGGCGGCGAGAACGGCGACCGACTGGGCGGCGACCACGGCGACCAGCCACAGGCCGGATATCCCGCGCTCGAGCGGCGGCTTCTCAC
>DATGHB010000284.1:0-4414 GCA_035308265.1 Roseiarcus sp. | reverse complement strand
TCTCGACAAGCCCGCGACTCATTCGTCGGGCAAGCGGCTCGCGGACGCAGCCGACATCGTCATCGACACCGGGGCGCCCATCGAGGACGCGATCGTTCCGATCGAAGGTTGGTCGCGACCGGTCGCCGGATCCTCGACGGTGCTCGCGATGATGATGATGCACGAATTGCTGGCGCGAACCGCCGGCAAGCTCGGCGAGAATGGCGTGGAATTGCCGGTGTTCGCTTCGCCGACCGTCGCCGGCGTGACCCTGCACGACACCGACCTCGTCTACGGGCAATATCGCGAGCGGATGATCCACGCCCAGGCGAAGCACCTCGATTTTTTTAAGGAGAGAATGGCGGGGAAGAGCTGAGGCCTCTGTCGATGAAAGGCGCTCTGGCTGAACTTTGGTCTTTGCCCGCCCATGACCGCCGCCGAGGCCATCGGCCATCTCCTGAAGGTCAGGCGCGTTCCGAGCAGGCTCAGGCCCCCGCCGCCCGGCGGAGGCCTTCTTCGACCGCGGCCAGGGCCTCGCGCGTCTTCGCGCCGTCCGGGCCGCCGGCCTGCGCCATGTCCGGGCGCCCGCCGCCGCCCTTGCCGCCGAGCGCCGCCGAGCCGAGCCGCACCAGCTCGACCGCGTTGAAGCGGCTGGTGAGGTCGGGGGTCACGGCGACGACGATGCTCGCCTTGCCGTCCTCGCTCGCGGCGGCGATCGCCGCGACGCCCGAGCCGACGTTCTGCTTCGCCTCGTCGGCGAGCGACTTCAGATCCTTCATCTCGACGCCGCTGACCGCGCGGGCGTAGAATTTCACGCCCGCCACCTCGCGCACGGCGTCATTCGCCGCCGCCGTGCCGCCGCCCATCGCGAGCTTTCGCCTCGCATCGGCAAGCTCGCGTTCGAGCTTGCGCTTGTCGTCGATCAGCGCTTCGAGCCGCTCGGTCGCCTCGCCGGCCGGCGCGCGCAACAGGGCCGTGAGATCGGCGTAGCCGCGCGCCTCCGCTTCAAGGCGCTTGCGCGCCTCGTCGCGCGTCTTGGCCTCGATGCGGCGAACGCCGGCGGCGACCGCGCTCTCGCCGACGATGGTGATGAGGCCGATGTCGCCGGTGCGGCGGACATGGGTGCCGCCGCAAAGCTCGATCGAATAGGTCCGCTCCTGGTCAGCTGCGTCCTCGATCTCGCCCATGCTGACCACGCGCACTTCGTCCGGGTATTTCTCGCCGAACAGGGCGCGGGCGCCGAGCGCGCGCGCATCGTCGAGGCCCATGAGCCGCGTCGTCACCTCGGCGTTCTCCAGAACCACCCGGTTGGCGATGTCCTCGACCTGTTCGATCTCGGCGCGCGTGATCGGCTTGGGGTGCGCGAAGTCGAATCTCAGCCGCTCGGGCGAAACCAGCGAGCCCTTCTGCGCCACATGATCGCCGAGCACCATGCGCAATGCCTCGTGCAGGATATGGGTCGCCGAATGGTTGGCGCGCGTCGCCGTGCGGGCCAGGTGATCGACCGAAAGCTCGACCGCCTGGCCTAAGCGCGCGGCGCCCTCGACAATCGTCACGTCATGGACGATGAGCTCGCCGAGCTTCTTGCGCGTGTCGGCGACTTCGGCCCGAAAGCCCGCGGCCGTGATTTCGCCGACGTCGCCGACCTGGCCGCCGGCCTCGCCGTAGAACGGCGTCTGGTTGAGGATCAGCGATCCGCGCTCGCCCGCTTCCAGCGTCTCGACCTCGACGCCGTCCTTGACGATCGCGCCAACGACGCCCTCCGCCCGCTCGGTCTCGTAGCCCAGGAACTCGGTCGCGCCGACGCGCTCGCGTAAACCATACCAGAGCGTCTCGGTAGCGGCTTCGCCCGAGCCCGCCCAGGCGCGGCGGGCCTCGGCGCGCTGGCGGTCCATGGCGGCGTTGAACCCCTCGACGTCGACGGAGAGCCCGCGGGCGCGCAAGGCGTCCTGGGTCAGGTCGAGCGGGAAGCCGTAGGTGTCGTAGAGCCGGAACGCGGTCTCGCCGCTCAGCACCCCGCCAGTCGCGAGCGAGCGCGTCTCATCTTCGAGAATGGCGAGCCCCCGCGCGAGGGTCGAGCGGAAGCGCGTCTCCTCGAGTTTCAGCGTCTCCGAAATGAGCGCTTCGGCGCGGATCAGTTCCGGATAGGCTTGGCCCATCTCGCGGGTCAGCGCCGGAACGAGCCGCCACATCAAAGGATCGCGCGCGCCAAGCAATTGCGCGTGGCGCATAGCGCGGCGCATGATGCGTCTCAGCACATAGCCGCGGCCCTCGTTCGAGGGCAGAACCCCATCGGCGACCAGGAACGCGGAAGCCCGCAGATGATCGGCGATCACCCGGTGCGAGGCGCGCCGCGGCCCGTCCGGATCGACGCCGGTCAAGTCAGCGCTGGCGCGGATGAGGGCGCGGAAAAGGTCGATATCGTAATTGTCGTGCACGCCCTGGAGCACGGCGGCGATGCGCTCGAGCCCCATGCCGGTGTCGACCGAGGGCCTTGGCAGGTTGATCCGCTCGCCGCTGGCCAACGCTTCGAACTGCATGAACACGAGGTTCCAGATCTCGATGAAGCGGTCGCCATCCGCATCCGGCGAGCCGGGAGGACCGCCGGGGATATGATCCCCATGATCGTAGAAAATCTCCGAGCACGGGCCGCAGGGGCCGGTGTCGCCCATCGCCCAGAAATTGTCGCTGGTCGCGATGCGGATGATCCGCTGCTCGGGGAGGCCGGAAATCTTCCGCCACAGATCGTACGCCTCGTCGTCGTCGTAATAAACGGTGACGGTGAGCTTTTCAGGCCTGAGCCCGAAGTCGCGGGTCAGCAGGCCCCAGGCGTATTCGATCGCGTAGTCCTTGAAATAGTCGCCGAACGAGAAGTTGCCCAGCATTTCGAAGAACGTGTGGTGGCGCGCGGTGTAGCCGACATTGTCGAGGTCGTTGTGCTTGCCGCCTGCGCGCACGCATTTCTGCGCCGTCGCGGCGCGGACGTAAGCGCGCTTCTCGACGCCGGTGAAGACGTTCTTGAACTGCACCATGCCCGCATTGGTGAACATGAGGGTGGGATCGTTGCGCGGCACGAGCGAGCTCGACGGCACGGGGGTATGCCCGTTCCTGGCGAAGAACTCGAGGAAGTTCGAACGAATCTCGTTGACGCCGCTCATGGACCAAAATCGCTTGTAGCCGAAGACCGCCCACGGCCTTCTAGAACAAGGGCGCCGAAAGCGCCAATGGCGGCCTAGCCTGCCCGATGATGGCGGATCGGCGAGGTTGGGCCTAAGCTCAAACTCGAGCCATCGAGGAGCGCGACCCCATGCCGACCAACACCCAGATCCTGCTCGACCACCGGCCCACGGATAAGGTCTCGCCGGCCAACTTCCGCATTATCGAGACGCCGGTTCCCACCCCGGGGCCGGGCGAAGTGCTGGTGCGCCACACATTCCTGTCGCTCGACCCCTACATGCGCGGGCGCCTCAGCGACGCCAAATCCTACGCCAAGCCCCAGGAGGTCGGCGCGTTGATGGGCGGCGGCACGGTCGGAACCGTCGAAGCCTCGAACAATCCGCGCTTTTCTGTCGGCGACGCCGTCGTCGGCATGGGCGGCTGGCAGCGCTACGAACTGAGCGACGGCGCCATGCTCAGGGCGGTCGACGCCAAGTCGGTCCCGATCCAGGCCTATCTCGGCGCGCTCGGTATGCCCGGCGTCACCGCCTGGTACGGCCTGAATCGGATCATCGCGCCGAAGGCGGGCGAGACCGTGCTCGTCTCGGCGGCGACTGGGGCGGTCGGCTCCGTGGTCGGCCAGCTCGCCAGGCATGCCGGCGCCAGGGCCGTCGGGATCGCCGGGGGCAAAGAGAAATGCGCCTATGCGGTGAACGAGCTCGGCTATTCCGTCTGCGTCGACCACAAGTCGGCCGATTTCGCCGATGAGCTGAAAGCCGCGCTGCCCAATGGCGTGGACGGGCTGTTCGAGAATGTCGGCGGCGGACCCTTCCAGCAGGCGCTCAAGCGCCTCAACGATTTCTCGCGAGTCGCGATCTGCGGCCTGATCGCTTCTTACGAAGGCGCGCCGACGGCTTTGCCGGACATGCGGATCTTCCTGGTCAGGCGCATCAAAATGGAAGGCTTCATCGTCTCCGACCACATGGACCTGTGGCCGAAGGCGATCGGCGAACTGGCCGCCCTCGCCGCGGCCAAGAAGCTTACCTGGCGCGAGACGATCCGCGACGGCCTCGAGAACGCGCCCAAGGCGCTGGTCGACCTGCTTCATGGCGAGAACTTCGGCAAGATGCTGGTCAGGGTGAATTGAGCCACGCTAAAGACGCGCGGCCGGCGCCGGCGTTTCGGCCGGGGGGAAACAGGCTACGGCGTGTCCATTGAGTTGCACGAAACGAGACCCGTCGCTATTTAGTCTCCATGAAGCTCGGCGACTGGCTCAGGC
>DATGHB010000283.1:0-16403 GCA_035308265.1 Roseiarcus sp. | reverse complement strand
ACGCGACGCGGCTGCGATCGCGAATGGGCGGGGCCTGCGCGCCGCGCGCCTCAATGCGATCAAGACGGAAATCCTCAACAGATTGGCTAGCCACAAACTGTCGCTGGCGGGGCTCGCGGCGCGCCAGGGCGTCACCCCGCGCCACGTGCAGATGCTGTTCGAGAACGACGGAACGACGTTCTCCCGGTTCCTGCTCGACCAGCGCCTGGCCCGCGCGCATCGCATGCTGGGCAATCCGCTGCTCGCGGAGCGAACCATCAGCACGATCGCCTACGAGGCTGGCTTCGGCGATCTCTCCCATTTCAACCGGGCCTTCCGTCGCCGTTACGGCGAAACGCCGTCCGATGTTCGCGCGCGCCAGCGACAAGGAGGCGAGGGGGTGGATGAGCCCCGCATTGAGGCGCGTCCTCTGGCAAACTCCGCCGACCGGATCGCCGCGAACCGAGGATGAAGCCGCCCCTGGATGACAGGGCATCCGCCTGATCGGTTTGTTTTGTCATTCCCGACGGCCGGCAAGCGGCCGATCGGGAATCCAGCCCGCCGTCGGCTGTCGTTGGAACATTTGGGCGCCCGAATAGCCGCGACGATGCGCTTAGGGTCGACGCTGGAGTCGGCGGAATGTCCCGGACGCGGCTGCCGCCCTTGTCGAACGGAGGCTCACGCGCGGATCGCATGCCAACTGGGCCCTGGATTGCTGGCGAGCGCTTGACTGCCCCCGGGAATCTGAGTGGTCCCGTTCATCTCCCAGATCGCGACCTGGCCGCTTACGTTCTGCCACAGGATGTCGGAAAAGCCGTCGCCGTTGAAGTCGCTCGTTCCGATCGCATGCCAGCTCGACCCGGGATTGGAGCTCACGGTCCCGCCGCCGATCACGTTCGTTCCGTTCATCTCCCAGATCGCGGCCTGCCCGGTGCTCGGGTTCTGGAACAGGATGTCCGAGTGACCGTCGTCGTTGAAGTCGCCGGTTCCGATCGCCTTCCAGCTCGGCCCGGCGTTGACGCTGACCGCCCCGCCGCCAATCACGCTGGTCCCGTTCATTTCCCAGACCACGCATTGGCCGCTGCTCGCATTCTGGAACAGGATGTCGGCATGCCCGTCGCCGTTGAAATCGCCGGTCCCGACCGCGTTCCAGCCTGGACCGGGGTTCGAGGGAAGGACCGAGCTGCCGCCGGGAATCTGCGTGGCCCCGTTCATTTCCCAGACCGCGACCTGCCCGGTGCTCGCATTCCGCCACAGGATGTCGGCGAGGCCGTCGCCGTTGAAGTCGCCGGTCCCGATCGCATGCCAGCTGGGTCCCGGAATGGAGCTCACGGCCCCGCCGCCGATCACATTTGTCCCGTTCATTTCCCAGATCGCGGCCTGGCCGTTGCTCGCGTTCTGCAAAAGGATGTCGGCATGCCCGTCGCCATTGAAGTCGCCGGTTCCGATGTCGGTCCAGCCGGGCCCCGGATTGGGGCCGGCCGAACCGCCCCCGACCACATTCGTTCCGTTCATTTCCCAGATCGCGGCCTGTCCGCTCGCGCTCTGCAGGAGAATGTCGGACAGGGCGTCGCCATTGAAATCGGAGGGGACAGGCGCGCTGACCGTGGTGACGCCGCCGCTCTGGGTGACGAGGCCGTGGATCACGCCATGGTTGGCGAAGCCGCCGCTGAACACGACCTTGCCGCTGAGCACATTCAGCTCCCCGTTGTTGACGAAGTCTGACGTGACGTTGCTGACCCCGCCGCCCCCGGTCTTCTCGAACAGGCCGTTGTTGATGAAGAAGGCCGCGGGCGTGCCGGAGATGTTGGCGTTGTTGACGATGTCATATTCGCCGGCGTTGGCGACCGTCGCTGTCCCGCCAATCGTCGCGTCGCCAGTGTAATCCTCAAGGCCTGACAACGACGCATTGCCGTCGAAAACGAGCGACAGCGGGCCCGAGATCGAGCCGGAGAAATTCGCCGCGCCGAGAGTCAAAGTCGCCGGCCCGCCGCTGTCGATGACCGCGCCGGCGCCCGTAAGATCGGCAATCGGGGTGTTGAAGCCGGCGAGATCGACGGTCGCGCCGGAGTCGATCGTCGTTTGCGCGGCGTTGTTGAGGATGAATGAAAAGCTTGCGTCCGCCCCTTTGAGCGTGCCCGCTTGGACAGTGACGCCGAGAAACGGGAAGCTGATGTTGCTGCCGGCGTTGGTATGCCAGAGGACGGTTCCGTCTTGCCCGGCAGAGCCGAAATTCAGGGTCGTATTGGCGCTGATGGAATAGTTAGGCGCGTTTTCGTTGAGCGTCGTTCCATGCGCGGCGGCGATCGTCGAGGTTCCCGAAAACGAGAGCTGGTTGCCGAGGGTTTCGTTCGCCGTGCCGAGCAGTTCGCCGCCGCTCATTGCGATCGTGCCGCCGCCCAGCGCGCCGGAGTTTCCGACCGCGAGCACGCCGCCCGTCAGCGCGACGCTGCCGATCGTGTTCGCCTGGTTGAGCGACACGAAGCCGGAATTGACGGTGAGCGCCCCCCCGATCGTCAGCGAGCCCGCGTTCTCCACGAGCGCGGCCTGAGAGGCGCCGAAGATCAGCGAATTCGCAATGTCCGCGCTGCTGATCGTGACGATATAGGGGGCGGACGCCGAGATGGCGACGGCGTCCGCGGAAGTCGGGACCGTGTTCGTCGACCAGTTCGCAGCGACGTTCCAATCGCCGTTCGATGGAGTCTTCCAGTTGATCGCGGTCATCGTTTCCTCCCCTCTGGTTGCAGCCGGGTTCCGGGGCGCCGGACCCGTGCGCCAATTCCTCAGAAGCGGACCGGGAACGCATGGCCCAGGCGAGCTCCGCTGCGAGCGGCGCCAGGGCGTTTCCCGAACCCGCGGTTTCGAACCGCTCTTTCGCGCCAATCGCCAGTGTGTCCCGAGAATTTGGCGCGGCCCAACTGTATATGAGCGCCGCAGAATTGCAAACTCGTCGGGCCCGTTCGAAAGGCGGCCCTTCGGTGGCCGTAGGGCGCGTCCAATCAGCGGCCGACAACGATTTCGCGGCCACTGGCCAAAGATTCTAGCGCAGTTCGCCAATTCAGACGGCGCCACCCGCTCTCGGACCGAAATTCCGGTAGTGGGCCCATTTGAATGGACCCATTACCAGGCGCGCAGCGATGTTGACTCCGTCGCCCATCAGGTCGCGCTTCCTCCACCACGTCGCCGAGGTGGATGCCGACGCGCAACTCGATGCGCCCCTCCGGAACGCCGGCGTTGCGTTCGATGAGGCCGGTCTGCACTTCGATCGCACAGCGTACCGCGTCGACCACGCTCCGGAACTCGATGATCGCGCCGTCCCCACGGTGCTTGTCGATGCGGCCGCGATGCGGTGATTGCCGGGTCGATGAGATCGCTACGCAGGCCCCTCAAGCGCCCAAGCGTCCGGTCCTCATCTGCGCCGGCGAGCCGGCTGTACCCGACGACATCGGCGACCAGGATCGCGACGAGTTTGCAGATCTCGCTCATACGCTGCCCTCCGGGCTGCGAGACCAGCATCAGAAGATCGCTAAATCATAGGTGTTCGACCCAGGCGCACCTATTACGACGCCATTCTGTGATGTTTCGCAACCGCTCCGCTTTCAACTCGCGCAGATCTAGCGCTATCGGCAATAAGCTGTTGGCGGAGCTGGTTGTTTCGCTGCACAAGCCCGGTTGTGGCGAACAAAAGCTTGGCTAATCCGGAAATCCACCATATACTTTCAAAGATCGGAAATCCAGGCCTCGCTGGCGCGGGTCCGACTCGAGCCCGCGCCCTGATCGACCGGCGGGAGAAGCGACATTGAGCGGCACGTCTTGATTGAGTAGAACTGAAACAAGGCGGAGGAAGAAATTTTTATTTGAATCCGGCCGTAACCCATTGAAAAGTCCCGATTCGGAAAAATAAACGCTAGTAAACGCCAGCACTTTTACTAACGCTTAGGCGCGTTTACGCGGATTTTACTGGCGTTTGCTGGCGGGAACTCGCGCCGGCGCGTCGGGTCAGGCCTCGGCGTGGCGGGCCGCCTGCGCCTCACGCTCGCGGACCTGGGGAAGCGGGCTCGCGGGGCGCGCTGGCCGCGCGTTCTCGCCCAGACGCCCCTCGAGCCAGGCCGGCAGGAACGCCTCGAGCCAGGCGGCGACGCGGCCGTCGTGCTGGAACCAGCCCCCCAGGTGCTCGGGACGGCTCAGCGCGCCGGGCCGGGTCAGCCGCTCGGCCCCGCGATGCGTCCACCGGCACATCATGTGATAGGTCACTTCCGGGTGGAACTGGAGCCCGACCGCGCGCGCGTGGCGATAGGCCTGATTAGGGAAATTGGTCCCGCCGGTCGCTAGGAGGTCGGCGCCCCTCGGCAGGTCGAAGCCGTCGGAATGCCACTGGTAGACGGTGCGCGGGAACCGGGCCGCGCACAGCCGCTCGCCCGCTTCCGTGGGCTCGATCGGGTAATAGCCGATCTCGCTGCGCTTGTCGTCGTAGCCGAACACCCTGGCGCCGAGCGCGCGCGCCAGCATCTGCGCGCCGAGGCATAAGCCCAGCAGCGGCTTGTCTTCGGCGAGCGGGGTTTCTAGCCACTCGATCTCGCGTCTTACCCAGTCGAGCGTGTCGTTGGCGCCCATCGGCCCGCCGAACACCACCACGCCGTCGTGACCGGCGAGCGCCTCGGGCAGCGGGTCGCCGAGGCTCGGGCGCCGAATGTCGAGCCTGACCCCCATCGCCTTGAGCGCCATGCCGACGCGGCCCGGGGTCGAATGCTCCTGGTGCAGGACGATCAGAACGGTCGGGCGCCGCGCGGGGCTCCCCGGGGCCAAGGTCTCAAACTCCATCACGACGTCGCCGCTGCTTTCCGAATCGCGATCCAGGCATGGCAAATTCCGCGCCGCAATCTTAACATGAGGTGAACCGCGAGCGGGCGGCGCCCATTCTTTGTGCGCGTGGGGCGCGCTTGCCTCACTTGCGCCTCACCGATATATAGGCGCTCCCCCGCGGCCTGGCGGCCGCGCCGCTCCCATCGTCTAGCGGTCCAGGACGTCGCCCTCTCACGGCGAAAACAGGGGTTCGAGTCCCCTTGGGAGCGCCAGAAACCAGCTCTTTTCAACCGGCCCCCCGAGAGCGGAATCCCCACGGCCGGCGCACGGAGCGGTCTTTTCCGCCCCCGCGACCGGGCCTTCTCCATGGCGTGGGTCTGTGTGATCTCTGGCGAATCGCCCGGTTGTGTGATCTCCGTCACGGCCAGCGGGGCTTTGACCCAATATTGGGATGCTTAGTCAGTTCGCGGACCCGGCGATGGGAGGCCAGTGCGGGATTGGCGGGATCCGCGCCGCGACCAAGGAGGGTGCATGAAGGCGCATATCGTCGGCGGCGGGTTCGGCGGTCTCGCGGCGGCCGCCTTTCTCATCCGAAACGCAGATGTACCTGGAGAGGACATCACGATCTACGAGGCCTGCGACACGATGGGCGGCGGGTTCTTTTTGGGCGGCGGCGCGACCGCCGGGTACAATCTGCCGGGTTCAGTCTTCGATTCGGAATTCCGCTGCGCCTTCGACCTGCTGCAAGCGATTCCCTCGGTCAGCAATCCGGCGATGTCGGTCAAGGACGAATTCTTCACCTTCAATCGGGATCACCCGTTCTTCGATCGGGCGCACATTATCGACCGCAACGGCGCCGTCGTGCACGGACCGCGCTTCGGCCTGACCCTCAGCGACGGCCTCGCCCTCGCGCGGCTCTCGCTCACCCCCGAAGCGAAGCTGGACGGACGGCGCATCCAGGAGTTCTTTTCCACCCGCTTCTTCTCGACTGAATTCTGGCTTTTGTTTTCGACCATCATGGGGTCGCTGCCGCAGCACAGCGCGACGGAATTCCGGCGCTACATCAACCGCACCCTGCGCTTGATGCCCAACCTGTCGGACATGGCGAAAATCTGGCGGACCCCCTTGAACCAATACCAGACGTTCATCGAACCGCTGGTCGCCTGGCTTAAGCCTCGGGGCGTGAACTTCCTGACCGGCGCCTTTGTCTCGGATATCGGCCTCGCCTCCTCGCCGGGCCGCATCACCGTCAACCGGCTCGACTACCAACAGCACGGCGCGGCGGTCTCCCTCGACATCGCCCCCGAGGATATCGTGCTCGTGACCACCGGGTCGCAGGTCGCCGATCTTGCCGCCGGATCGATGACCGCGCCGTCGCGGTCGCCGGGCGGCGGGCGGTCCTGGGCGTTGTGGAAGCGCCTCGCGGAAGAGCGAAAGGAGTTCGGCCGCCCCGAGGTGTTCTTCGACGCGGCGGAGGCGCCCGACAGGCGCTGGGTCACCTTCACCGTCACCACGAAGGGGACGGAATTCCTCGACCTGATCACCAAGCTCACCGGCTGCGAGCCTGGAACCGGGGGGCTCGTGACCTTGAAAGACTCGGGCTGGCTCATCTCGCTCTCGATCTTCCTCCAGCCCGAGATTCGCGACCAGCCCGACGGCACCTTTGTCTGGTGGGGCTACGGCCTGTTTCCCGAGCGGCCCGGCGACTTCGTACCCAAGCGCATGGCCGACTGCACGGGCGCCGAGATCCTCGAGGAGGTGGTGCGGCAGCTGCGGTTCGACAAACATTTGGCCGCGATCATGAAGTCGTCGATCTTGATCCCCTGCGACATGCCCTACGTCAACAACATCTGGATGCCGCGCGCCCGTGGCGACCGGCCGCCCGTGGTTCCGGAAGGGGCGACCAACCTCGGACTCATCGGCCAGTATGTCGAGGTCGAGCGGGACGTGACGTTCACCATCGAATATTCGGCCCGCACGGCGTGGGAGGCGGTTCGAACCCTGCTCAAGCGCGGCCCGGCGCCCCCGCCGGTCTATCAAGGCCAGTTCGATCCGAAGGCGCTCATCGGGGCGCTGAAGGTGTTTTGCGGCCGAACGTGATTGGAGGAGAACGCCCGTGAGGCTCTTGCGCCGTCTCATCATCGCCCTGCTCGCGATCTTCGTTGGCGTCTATGCGCTTCTGACAATCGGTTACGCCATTGCGATGGTCATGGGCCTCCTCGACAGCAGCATGGAGGTCAAGTTCGATCGTCCCGATCCGTCGATTGTCGCGAACTATGGCAATGGGCTCGACGCCGCGCAGAGGGAACGCTTCTATCATCTCTCTCAGGGTTCGGAGATCATGCCCTGGTTCTGGCTCGCCGCCATCGACGCCGCAGATTCCAACAAGCCGTTCGTCGAGAACCTCAAGCGCTATGGCCTGCTGCCCGACCCCGGCCGCAACGACGGTTTGCCGGTCGGCCTGACCGTCGCGTCCAATCCGTTCACGTTCGGCATGGACTTCGTCGGGGTCAACTGCGCCGCCTGCCACGTCGGCGAACTGCATCACGGCGGCAAGGCGGTGCGGATCGACGGCGCTCCCAACATGTTCAATCTGCAGCTCTTCTATTCGGACGCCATCGACGCGGCGATGGCGTCCACGCCGAGCCATCCAGATAAGCTATGGCGGGCGCTCAAGCGTCTGGGACGGCAGGATTACGAACGCTACGGAATCGCCGCGCCCTTGGTTCGTCCCGCGACGCTCGTCTACGCCGCCGCCGACGCGTTCATGCATCGCGACCGGCTCAACGCGCGGCTCGAACTGATCAAGGTGATCGACGTTGCAAAGGCCCAGCGCGACAAGGATCATCCGACGTCCGGCTTTGGCCGCCTGGACGCTTTCGACGGGACGCGCAACTTCCTGTTGACCCGCTTGCGCGCGGCGGACGGCGCCGGAGGTTTCGAGGTCAACACGAAGAACATGGTCAAGCTCAACGCGCCGGTGAAATTCCCCTGGCTCTGGTCGCTCAAGGCTTCGGCTCCGGGGCCGATCGAAGCCTACCGTGACAAGCCCGAGACCTTCCCCCGCGTGTTGGGATTCAAGGATTACGACTGGCTCGAATGGACCGGCAACACCAATACGGTGATGGAGCGCAACATCACGGAAACCCTCGGCGCGGGCGCGACCGTGGTGCTCGATCCCAAGAGCCCGTCCCTGTTCGAGAGCTCGATCCCTGTCAGAAACATGCACACGCTCGAGTGGCTGGCCTACTACATCGATCCGCCGAAATGGCCGACGGAGATCTTCGGCCCGATCAAGCCCGATCTCGCGGCGGCGGGGAAGGAGGTTTTCAATAAGCATTGCGCCGGGTGCCATGAATACGGCGACAACCAGCGCACGGCTACGGGCCTCATCCACCTTCGTGGCAAGAGTCCCGAGACGACGGGAACAGACGCGACAGCGGCGCGCACGATCTCATGCCCGGTCCCCGACGTCGGGGCGCTCAAAGTCTCTCCAACGTCCTATTCCGCTGAGGATTCACAACTGCTCGCGGGCTGCGCTGGCGTCGAGGTCGGCCAGGCCTTCACCGGCGACTCCTTCGCCAAAACCGTTCAGGTCGCGGTGGACAGCATCAAGCAAAGGACTTTCGCCGCGGAGGGGATCGACGCGGCGGAACAGCGAACAATGGAAGATTACGCCCAGCGCGGCGCCGACACGTGGCGCGACACGCTGCTCGATACCCAGCCGCCCGATGGCCCCTATGCCGCAAGGCCCCTGCACGGGATCTGGGCGGCGGCGCCCTATCTGCACAACGGATCGGTCCCGACGTTGTACGACCTCCTGCTTCCCCCGGATCAGCGGCCGAAAGCGTTCGCGCTCGGCGCGCGCGAATATGATCCGGCGAAGCTCGGCTTCGTCGTCACCGCGGACTGCAGCCCGCAGGACTGTCTGGTCGACACGACGCTGACCGACTATGGAAATGGAAACGGCGGTCACCTCTACGGCACGGACCTCGCTCCCTCCGATCGCACGGCCCTTCTCGAATATCTCAAGAGCTACTGACCGCCCGCGCGCGCGGCGCGTCATCGCTTCGAGTTCTTACCGGGCGCGCGCCGATCCGGCTCGCCCAGCCGCCTCACCCGCGCAGGCGCGCGATTTTGTCCCGCGCGCCTTCGCCAGCGGCGACCTGCGGGTCTCTCGGCTGGGCGCCGCTCGCGGCTTCAGGGTCGCGGCGTCGGGAGCCTCGCTCCTGCCGCGCGGCCTGCAACGCCCCCTCGGCGAAAGCGCGCGCGGCCTGCTCGGCCTCGAGTTCATCCTTGAGCCTGGCCAGCTTCTCCTCAGCGAGCTCCCGCTCGGCGGCCGCCGCCTTGCTCTCTTCGGAACTCCGCCCTTCAACCATCACAATCTTTTGTTCGGCGCGCTGCAACGCGGCGTCCCTGGCCTCCAGGGCCCTGGCGAGTTCGGCCGCCCGCTGATCGAGCTCAGCGCGGGCGCTGTCGGCCTCCGCGTGCAACGCGCGCGACGAGCTCAGATCTTTCTCGAGATCGACGAGCGCTGCGTCCTTGGACTTCAAGGCAAGCGAGCTTTCGAGCGCGCGCTGCTCGAAGCCGCGAATCTCGGCGTCACGTTCCCTCAAGCTCGCACGCGCCTCGGCAAGCAGCCGTTCGGCGGCCTCAGAACGCGTGGTCATCGCCGCGAGCTCTTCTTGCAGGTTCGAGGCGATCAGCCGATGCTGCTCGGCGGCGTCGAGATGAGCGGCCTTGAGTTTCCCGTGAGCCGCCGTCTCCTGCGCCAGCGTCGCCTCGAGCTCCTCGACGCGCTTGGCGAGGTCGTCGCGCCGGCCCTCCAGGTCGCTCAATTGCCGATTGAGTTTCGACCCGTTGGCCACGAACTCCTCGACCCGTGTCTTCAGCGAGCGGTTCTCCTGGCTCAGGAGAACATTCTGGTCCTGCAGGCCGGCGCGTTGCTGTTCGACCTCCTGGAGGCGTTTCTCCTTGGCGGCGAAGTCGGCCCTGATCGCGGGCAATTGCTCGCTCACCGTCTGCAGGCGCCGCTTGTTGTCCTCGAGCTCCCGCTCGGTGCGCTCGAGTTTCGCCCGCCGCTCGGCGAGCGCGGCGCGCGCCTGCGAGGCGGCCGCCTCCGCCGCGGCGAGCGCCTTCTCGAGATCCTTGACGCGCTCCGACCGTTCCTCGTGCCGGACGGCGAGCGCGTTGCGTTCGTTTGTGAGGGCCGCATGGCCGCCGCGCAGGCGCTCGTGCGCATCGATCAGGGCCTCGAACTTCCGCTCCGCTTCGAGGTGCGCGACTTTCGTGCGCTCGATCTCCTCCAGGGTCTGATCGATGGGGGTCAGCGCGTCGTAGAATTGGGAACGGATCACTTCGATGTTGCGGAACGAGTACTCGATGGCGTCAAGGTGAGTGCGCAGGCTTTCGTTGCGCCGGCCGATCGAGTCGAAAGTGCGCGCGACCTTCAGCGACTTCGACGTCGGCTCGCCGCGCGGGCCCGGACCGCCCGAGGCGAGAGCGCCGAGGCTCTTGATGGCGGAAGGGGGTTTGGGTGAAGGCTCGTCCCCCGGTTCGTAGGGGATGGCGGGGGCATCGTTTGCGGGCGGCGCGGCGTTGCGGAACAGCTTTTCCCAGACCGTGCCCATGGCGGACTCCCCAGGCCAAATCGATATTGAAATGATCGCCGAATACAACCGATCACGCGAATATATCGCCGCGATGACAGGAAGGTCAAACCAAGGTCGGGAATACGGCCTCTCCGTCAGGCCCGACCGAAGGTCGTAAAAATCTTGGCCTTCCGAGAAACGACGGCGTGAAGGGAGACGAAGCGCCGCCTGTCCGGAGATGCTCGATCGAGGCGGATTCAACCGCCCGCGTGCATTCGCCAGTCGTGCGCCTCTTTGAACCCGAGCACCTCGCGCGCCTTGCGGTTGGACAAAGGCGCCTCGAACTCGCCCATCGTCCGGGTCACCGGGGTCGAGGGACAGAGCGTGGCCAGAGCCTTCGCGGTCGGCTCGTTGAGGGTGATCCTGTCGTTCGTCGCGTTGAATACCTGGAAGCCGAGCCCGTCCTTCTCGATGCACAAACGCACGATCTCGCCGAGGTCGCGCGCGTCGATATAGCTCCAGGCGTTGCGCTTGCGCATCGGCGGGTCGGCGGCGAAGCGCTTGAACGCGCCATATTCGTGCGGCTCGATCACATTGCCGATGCGCAATGCATAGATGTCGGCCTTGTAGCGCATGGCGAAGGCGCGCGCGGTCTTCTCGTTGCAGACCTTGGAGAGACCGTAGGAATCCATCGGGTCGACGTCGTAGTCCTCTTCCAGCGGGAACGAATGGAAATCCTTGTCGCCCTCGGCGAAGCAGACGCCGTAGGTGGTCTCGCTCGAGGCGATCACGACCTTGCGCACGCCGAGCTTCATCGCCGCCTCGATCACGTTGTAGGTGCTGATCACATTGGTCGCGAAGGTGACGTTGTCGGGCTCGATCAGGACGCGCGGAATGGCGGCGAAATGGACCACCGCGTCGGGCGGGCTGGGGGGGCGGCCATCGTCGAAGCCGGCGAAGGTCGGATGGGTGGTCAGCGCGTTGAACGCCTGGCCATTGTCGGTCAGGTCGGCGATCAGCGTTGGCACGCCGGGCAGGTCGAGCGGCTTCAAGTCGATATTGAGGACCGAATAGCCGTGAGCGACGAGATGGGGAATTGCGTGCCGGCCGGCCTTGCCGGTTCCGCCGGTGAACACGATGCGCTTGCCGGACATGGCCTCCTCCAAATTGTTGCGCGGCCTTCTTAAAGGCCGCGAACGAGGCCGTCGATAGGAGGACCGCGTTCAGGCCCTCGGATGGGCGGAACGGTACGCCGCGAGCAGGCGCGCGCTGTCGACGCCGGTGTAGACCTGGGTCGTCGAGAGCGAAGCGTGGCCGAGCAGGTCCTGGATCGTGCGCAAATCCCCGCCACGCGCGAGCAGATGGGTGGCGAAGGAATGGCGCAGCGCATGCGGCGTCGCGCTGTCGGGGAGGCCGAGCGCGCCGCGCATCCGCGCCATCGCGAACTGTACGACGCGGGGCGAGAGCGGGCCGCCCCTCGCGCCGACGAACAGCGGGCTATTCGGCTTGAGCGCATAGGGGCAGAGCTTGAGGTATTCCTCGACCGCTTTGCGCACCGGTGGAATGATCGGCGCCGAGCGCGATTTTCCGCCCTTGCCGACGATCGTGATGGCGTCGGTTTCGCCGACCGGCGCGGCGGCTCGGCGGATCGACAGGGCTTCCGAGATGCGCAGACCCGCGCCATAGCAGAGCGCGAGCACCGCGGCGTCGCGGGCCAGAACCCAGGGCTCGCGCGCTTCGCCTTCCCGCGGCGCAGTGGTGGTCACGGCTCTGGCGTCGGTCGCGCTCAGCGGCCGGGGGAGACGCCGCGCGGCCTTGGGCGCCCGCAGCGCGCCGAGTGCCGCCGCCGTTTGCCCGGTCTCGCGCGCGATCTGGCGGGCGAGCGACCGCAAGGCGGAGACCGCGCGCTGGAGCGAGCGGGCGTCGACGCCTTCCGCGCGCCGGCCAGCGAGAAAGGCGCGCAAGTCCCCGGAAGCGCAGTCAGTGAAATCGGAAACGCTCGCCGGCGCGCCGAAGCGCCCGGCGAGAAAGGCGAGAAATTGCCGCGCGTCGCGACTGTAAGCCTCGAGGGTGCGCGCGGAGAGGCGCCGCTCATGGGCGAGATGGGCAAGCCACCCGGCGGCAGCCGCGGCGAGGTCGGGCGCGGCCGGAAAGGCAGCGAGCTCAGTCAGGTCGGCGGGCTTTGACACGGGAGTCACGATGACGCGGAAAGGGTTAAGCGGCGGTTGCTGGAACGCCGCTGGCGCGATCGGCGACGCTGTCCTATGGTTCTGCGGGGAAGCGCCGGATCGAACTCGGCTCGACTTTGACGGCGGCGGGAGACAGTCCCATGCGGTTCCTTGCCTTCATCGGCGCGCTTGCGATCATTGTCGCCGTCGCCGCGGCGGTCTTCTTCTTCGGCGGCTTCTACAATGTCGCTCAGAGCGCGGACAATCCGGCGATCGTCAACTGGGCGCTGGCGAGCGTGAGGGGCGCTTCGGTCGTCGCCCATGCGACCGACCAGGCGCCCGCCAATCTCGGCGATCCCGAGACGATCAAGGCCGGCGCGAAGCTCTATTCGACGGTCGGTTGCGTCAACTGCCACGGCGGGCCGCCCAACGCCAACTGGGCCAAATGGTCCGAAGGGCTGAAGCCGGTTCCCGCCGACCTCAAGGCCGCGGCGAAAGCGCGAACCGCGTCGCAATTGTTCTGGGCGATCAAGAGTGGGATCAAGTTCACCGCCATGCCGAGCTTCGGTATGGCCGGAACGTCCGATCAGGACATCTGGTCGATCGTCGCTTTCGTCAAGAAATCGCCGTCCGTAACCGACGACGAGTACAAGGCCTGGACGGCGCCTCAGTAGGCCTTACCCCAGCAGATCCTGGAGATAGGGGATCAGCGGCGCGTCGGCCGGGGGCATTGGATAGCTCCTGAGGTCCCTCGGGCGCACCCATTTTAGCGCCTGACCGTCGAGCGGCTGGACGAAACCTTCCCAGCGGCGGCAGACGTAGAGCGGCATCAGAAGATGGAAGTCGTCATAGGCGTGGCTGGCGAAGGTCAGCGGCGCGAGACAGGCCGCCTTGACCGCAATCCCGAGCTCCTCCCTGAGTTCCCGGATGAGCGCGTCTTCCGGCGCTTCGCCCAAGTCCATTTTCCCGCCCGGGAACTCCCACAAGTCCGCGAGCGCCTTGCCCTTCGGCCTTTGCGCCAGCAGCACCCTCCCGTCCGAGTCGATCAGCGCCGCCGCGACGACGAGCACCACTTTCACGAGCGATAGTCGCCGTTGATCGCGACGTATTCCTTGGTGAGATCGCAGGTCCACACCGTCGCGCGCCCGCGCCCGAGGTGCAGATTGGCGGTGATCTCGACCTCCTCGCCCTTCATATAGGCCGAGGCCGCGGCTTCGTCGTAAGCCGGGTCGCGCGCGCCCGCGCGGGCGACGCGGATCTTGCCGAAGGAGATGTCGAGCTTGTCGCGCTCGGCCTTCTCGCCCGCCTTGCCGACCGCCATGACCACGCGGCCCCAGTTGGCGTCTTCGCCCGCGCAAGCCGTCTTGACCAGAGGCGAATTGGCGATCGAGAAGGCGATGCGCTTGGCGGCCCTGCGGCTTGCCGCGCCCTCCACGTTCACGGTGATGAACTTGCGCGCGCCCTCGCCGTCGCGCACCACCTGATGCGCGAGATTGATGAGGAGCTTGTCGAGGGCGCGCTTGAAGGAGGCGGCGCGCGGATCGGCGGCGTCCTCGATCCGCGACGCGCGCTCCGCCGCGCCGGTGGCGAAAATCATCAGTGTGTCGGAAGTCGAGGTGTCGCTGTCGACAGTGATCGCGTTGAACGAGCCTTCGACCGATTTCGACAGCATCGCCTGCAGCGCGCCCGGCGCCACGGCTGCGTCGGTGAACACATAGGCCAGCATCGTCGCCATATCGGGCGCGATCATGCCCGCCCCCTTGGCGATCCCGCTGATGACGACTTCGCCCTCGCCGAGCTTGACGCGGGCGGTCGCGACCTTCGGATAGGTGTCGGTGGTCATGATCGCCTTGGCGGCGGCGAGGAGCCCGTCCTCGCGCGCTTGCGCCGCCAGCGTGTCGATCACCCGCGCGATGCGTGCGCCGTCGAGCGGCTCGCCGATGACGCCGGTCGAAGCCATGAAGATTTCGCTCGATGGCGCGCCGATCGCATGCGCCGCGGCCTCAGCCACATGGGCGACCGCGGCCGCGCCGACGCCGCCGGTGAAGGCGTTGGCATTGCCGGAATTGACGATCAGCGCCCGCGCTCTTCCGCCGGCGAGATGCCGCCGGCACCAGTCGACCGGCGCCGACGGGCACTTGGAGCGGGTGAACACCCCCGCGACCGCGGCCGGCCGGTCGAACAGCGCCATCATGACGTCGGTCCGCCCCGAATAGCGCACGCCAGCGGCGATTGTGGCGAAGCGGACGCCCTCTATTCGGGGCAGGGCCGGAAAGGTCTTCGGCGCGAGCGGCGAAAGCGGGGCGGCGGCCATGAGCGTTTCGTGCGACAAACGGGAGAGTGGGCTCCGGGGCCCGCTCTCGCCAGGCCCCGAATTGACGAGGTCAGGGCGTCTTCGGCTTGTCGCCGGCGGCCGCGGGCGCCTTGCTCGGATCGACCGCCGGGGCCTCCGGCAGCGGCTTGCCGTCGGCGTCGAACAGCTCGATCTTGGCCGCGGTGTGGAGCTGGGCGATGGCCTCGCTTTCCGCCTTCTGGGCGACATAGCGGGCGGCCTGGTCCTTGACCTGCTCGAAAGGCGGGAAGGTCTTCGTGCGAGTGTCTTCGACCTTGATGATGTGCCAGCCGAACTGGGTCTTCACCGGATCGGACACTTCGCCCTTCTTCAGCTTGAAGGCGGCGGCGGAAAATTCCGGCACCATCCGGTCCTTGGTGAACCAGCCGAGATCGCCGCCGTTGCCGGATGGGTCCTTGGAGACCTCGGTCGCGACCTTGGCGAAGTCCTCGCCGGCCTTGACGCGCGCCAGCGCCTTCTTCGCCTCCTCCTCGGTCGGAACCAGGATGTGGCGGGCGTGGATCTCCTCCTGCGGCGGCTCGGCTTTGGCCGCTTCGTCATAGGCCTTCCGCTCCGCCTCCTCGGTGGTCGCGGCCTTGGAGATGGAAGCGAGCAATTCCTCCATCGCCACCTTGTCGCGCTGATAGGCGATCTTGCGCTGGAACTCCGGGGTCGAGGTCAATTTGTCCGCGTCGGCCTTCTTCGCCGCGAGCTTGAGGTCGATGAGATAGTCGAGCACATATTTCTGCCGCGCCGCCCCTTCGAGCTTCTGGGGCAGCCCAGGACCGATGTCGGCGGTCGCGTCAGCGACGTCCTGGTCGGTGATCGGCTGGCCGTCGACCTTGGCCAGAACCTTGGGATCGGCCAGGGCGGGAGATGCGAAACTCAAAGCTGCGCCGAGCCCGAGCGCGAACGCAAGCGCGGCCGTGCGCGGGCGCACGAAAAAGATGGCTGTCATGGGGGCTCCTTTGCGGCGAGCCGAACGCCGGTCGCCGGTGGTCTACCTGGCGGGCGGCTATAGAAGGAATCGGGCGAGATTGCGAGAGGCGAGGGCGGCCGGTTGGGCAAAAATTGAGCCCAGGCGATCAAAACCGGCGGCGCTCCCGGTCCGAAGCCTGTGCTTCAGGCGCGCCAGGAAGGCTGTCTTTCGCTTTTGCCGGAGCGCCCGCGGGAGAAACGATTGTCGCTTCACCCGCTCTTGCGCAGCCCGCTCGCGAGCGCGCCGGCAAGGGTCAGCGCCGCCGCGCCCCAGAGCGCGATCTCCGTCGCATGCGCCGGCGCGCGCCCGAGCGCGACCGCCGCCAGCGCCGTTCCGAACGACTGGCCGATCAGCCGGCCGGAGGATTGCAGGCCGGCAGCGCCCCCGCTTCGCTCGCGCGGCGCGCTGCCGATGATCACCCGGTTGTTGGGCGACTGGAAAAACCCGAAGCCGAGGCCGCAGATCGCAAGCCGCCAGGCGAGCGAAGCGGGATGGACATGGCCGACGCCAAGAGCGACCAGGACGAGTCCGCTGCACATGACCAGGAGCCC
>DATGHB010000282.1:0-2265 GCA_035308265.1 Roseiarcus sp. | reverse complement strand
TGAACGCGTTGCTGCGTGCGCCGGAGCGCTTCGCGGCCGTGGCGGCCGAGATGTCGAACTGCCCCTCTGGCCAGCAGGGCGGCAATCTGGGGCAGATCGGCCGGGGCGACGCGGCGCCGGAGTTCGAGAAGGCGATCTTTCGCCTCGGCCCGACCGGCCTCATGCGGGAACTGGTCAAGACCCGTCACGGCTTCCATATCGTCGCCATCGATCAGCGCATTCCGGGAAAGCGGCTGCCGTTCGACCTGGCGCGGGAGGAAATCGCCGAACGCCTGCGCGCCACGGTCGAAGAGAAAGCGCTCCGGCAATATGTCAGCGTTCTGGCCGGCAAGGCCGACGTTCATGGCGCCGATCTTAACGGAACGCAGATCCCTCTCGTTCAGTAGCGGTGGAGCGCCATGCTGGGAGAGTTGATCGCTGAGCTCGACCGCCCTGATGTCGCGGACGGGATCATAACGACGTTGCCCTCCGACGTTGCGCGGCGGATCGAGCATCGCTCAGCCGCCGCCTCGATGACCGTCGCGGATTTCGTGGCCGGCGCGGTTCGAGAATTTCTCGAAAGCGCGGGCGACGACCTCTGGTTCCAATTGCTCACCATCGTTCGCAAGTCCGACGATCCAGGTCTCGCCGCGGTCCAGACGATTTTGAGCTGGGTCGTCACGGAGCGATAGCCGGAGTGCCGTGAACTCCGTCCGCGGCGCGCGAGCGTCGCGGTCTCGAACAAGCGGATGCCGGACACGAGAAGCTCGCTGCCGGTTGCCGTGCTGCTGGAACGCCTGACCCGCCCGGTGGGACCGTTTTTTCCTTCCATCGCCGAACCGATCGCACCAGATCTTCAAACGCCAATGGCGCTCACGCCGCGACGTCGGCGACCACTGTGTCGAGCAGGGGCGCGCCCATCGCGGTCACCCGGATTCGCCCGCGCTCGTCGCGCTCGAGAAAGCCGTCCTCAATCAGGCTCTCGAGTCGGTCGGGGTCGATCGGGCGACCGCTCACTTTCTCGAACGCGCGCGGATCGACGCCTTCGCTCAGGCGCAGACCCATCAGCAGGAACTCGTCGCCTTGCTCCTCCCGGCTCAGGGGCGTGCTCTCGATCACGCCGTTGCCCTCGCTCTCGACCAGGGTCAGCCACATTTCCGGGTGCCGCTCGGTCTCCTGCGCAAGGCGCCCTTTCGCCGTGACCAGGCGTCCGTGGGCGCCCGGGCCGATCCCGGCATATTCGCCGTAGCGCCAATAAATGAGGTTGTGGCGGCTCTCGCCGCCGGGGCGCGCGTGATTCGACACCTCGTAAGCCGGCAGGCCGCGCGCATATGTGACTTCCCGCGTCGTCTGGAACAAAGCGAGGCTCAGCTCCTCGTCCGGGAGCTTGAGCTTGCCCGCGTCGCGCAGGCGCTCGAACATGGTGTCGGGCTCGATGGTGAGCTGATAAAGCGAGACATGGTCGCCGACATAACCGAGCGCCTCGGCGAGCTCGCGGCGCCAGGCGGCCGCGCCCTGCCCGGGGCGGCCGTAGATGAGGTCGAAGCTGAAGCGGGGAAAGAGGGCGGCGGCGAGCTTGACCGCGGCAAGCGCCTCGGCGACCGTGTGCTTGCGGCCGAGCGCCTTGAGGTCGGCGTCGTTGAGCGCCTGCACCCCGATCGACAGCCGGTTGACGCCGGCCGAGCGATAGCCGCGGAACCGTTCGGCTTCGACGCTGGTCGGATTGGCCTCGAGGGTGATCTCCGCGTCCTTGTCGAGCCGCCACGCGGAGGCGATCGCGTCGATCACGCCCTGCACGGTCTCAGGCGCCATCAGCGACGGGGTGCCGCCGCCGAAGAAGACCGAACGCACGATGCGGCGCGGCGCGAGCGTCCCCCGATGAGCGATTTCAGCCTTGAACGCCGAAAGATAGCGCGCCTCGTCGATTGCCGCGCCGCGGACGTGGCTGTTGAAATCGCAATAGGGACATTTCGCGAGGCAAAACGGCCAATGCACATAGACCCCGAAGCCGGGGTCCGCGTCGGCGCTCGCGACGCCTATGGCCGCTGGGCGAATCATCGCCCCGTTATGCCAGCGAACGGGGGGCCGCGCTACATGCGCAGACTCAGGCGCCGCGTTTATGATTCATAATGAACAAGGCAGAGATGTAATTTATAAATGACGAGTATGGCCGATCCGCCAATCCGAAGCCCTGGCGAAATGGTTCGGCGCCCTCAAGCCCTCAGGGACAGGAGGGCCAGCGAACGGACTACCCAGCGCTGAGGGAAGAGGGAGCCCCGCGGTTGT
>DATGHB010000281.1:0-2917 GCA_035308265.1 Roseiarcus sp. | reverse complement strand
ACGGCGTGGATTCCGAGCACGACATGGTTGTCGGCGCGGGCGACGATTCGCACGAAGCCCTCGTCGTCCTGGAGCGTCATGGCGCGGCCGTTGGCGCGGAAGGGAAAATGGCCGATGCGAATCTCGCCATGCGCCGCCCTGGCGGCTTCCGGCGAGAGGCCTGCGGCGACGATCTCCGGGTCGGTGAAGCAGATCGCGGGAATGGCCTTATGGTCGAAGGCGCGCCTCTCGCCGGCGATGACCTCGGCGACCATCGCGCCTTGCGCCATCGCGCGATGGGCGAGCATCGGCTCGCCGGTCACATCGCCGATCGCCCAGACGTTGCGCATCGAGGTCGAGCATTTTTCGTCGATGCGCACGAACGCGCCGCTCATCGCAAGATCGAGCGTCTCGAGCCCGAAGCCATTCGCGCGAGCGCGCCGGCCGGCCGCGACCAGGACCTTGCCGGCGGGAATCGCGCGCTCCTTGCCGTCGGCGCCCGCGACCTTGAGCGCGCCCTTGGCGTGCCCAAGCGCTCGTCCGCCCACGAGCGTCTCGACGCCAAGTTCCGCCAAGCGCCGCGCGACCGGCTGCGTCAGCTCGGCATCGTAAGGCGGCAGGATTTTCGGCAGCGCCTCGACGATCGTCACGCTGGACCCGAGCTTGGCGAAGGCCATGCCGAGCTCCATTCCGATATAGCCTGCGCCGACCACCGCGAGCGATTGCGGCAACTCGGTCAGCGCCAGCGACGCGGTCGACGACAGGATGTCCGCGCCAAAAGGCAATTCCGGCAAGTCCACCGGCTCCGAGCCTGTCGCAAGGACGAGATGCTCGGCCGCGATACGGGTCTCGCCGGTGTCGGCTTGGACGGTCGCCGTCTTGCCGTCGACGATTGTCGCCTCGCCGAAGAGCGTGCGCACCTTGGCCTTCTTCAGAAGCGCGCCGACGCCGTTGGTGAGGCGGGTGACGATCGAATCCTTCCAGGCGATGGTGCGGGCGAAATCGAGCTTCGGCGTCGCGACCGAGAGCCCGATCGCGCCGAGCGTCCGCGGCTCGTGAAGACCGTGCGCCACGCCAGCGGCGTGGATCAGCGCCTTCGAGGGAATGCAGCCGACGTTGAGACAGGTTCCGCCGAGCCGCTCGGCTTCGACGAGAATCGTGTCGAGGCCGAGCTGGCCTGCGCGAATCGCGGCGACATAACCGCCGGGGCCGCCGCCGATGACAAGAACCTTGCAGCGAAGCTCGTTCATTTACTCCTCGATGAACAACGTGGCCGGGGCCTCGATCAGCGCGCGCAAGCGCTGGATGAAGGTCGCGGCGTCATAGCCGTCGACCACGCGATGGTCGAACGACGACGACAGGTTCATGGACTTGCGCGGAACGAAACCGCCGTCGCGCCAGACGGGCTTGACCACGATCTTGTTGACGCCGACGATCGCCACCTCTGGCCGGTTGACGATCGGCGTCGAGGCGATTCCGCCGAGCGCGCCGAGCGAAGTCAGCGTGATCGTCGAACCTGACAGCTCCTCGCGCGCCGCGACTCCCTGGCGCGCGGCTTCGCTCACCCGGCGCATTTCGCGGGCGCATTGGTAGAGGCCCAGTGTCTCGGCGTGGCGGACGACCGGAACCATGAGGCCGTTCGGCGTCTGCGTGGCAACCCCCAAGTGCACCGCGCCGAAGCGCGTTATCACGTCGGCGCTGTCGTCATAGTGGGCGTTGACCTGCGGGAATTCGCCGACCGCCTTGACGACAGCCAGCATGAGGAACGGCAGAAGGGTCAGCTTCGGCCGCTCTTCGGTCGCCCGGGCGTTGAGAGACGCGCGCAATTCCTCGAGGGCTGTGACATCGATCTCTTCAACGTAGGAGAAATGCGCGACCCGGCGCGACGACTCGGCCATGGCCTCGGCGATGCGCCGGCGCAGCCCAACGACCTTAATCGTCTCGACATGATCGTTGGGCGCGCGGAGCGACGGTTTCGACGGCTCCGGCGGGCGGGCGATATAGGCTTCGAGGTCCTGGTGCGTGATGCGTCCGGCGGGTCCGGAGCCGCGCACGAACCTGAGATCGACGCCGGCCTCGCGCGCTTTCAGGCGCACCGCGGGCGCGGCGAGCGGCTTCTCGCCAAGAGGGCGTGGCGGGCCGGTCTCGCGCCGCCGCGGCGCGCCTCCAGCCGGCTCAGGCGCGCGCGGCGCCTCGGTCCGCGGGGCGGACGGGGCCGAGGCCCCCTCGGCGGGCCCGGGTTTGGCGGCGGGGCCGGACCCCGCCTCCGCTGGCCGAGGCTGAGGCTGCGATTTCGCCACGGGGGCGGGAGAGTCCGGCAGGCCGGGCGCCTCGATGCGAATGAGCTCGGCGCCGACGGCGAGCACGTCCCCGACCGCGCCGCCAAGAGCGAGCACGCTGCCGGCGACGGGGGTCGGGATTTCGACCGTCGCCTTGTCGGTCATCACCGCGGCGACGACCTGATCCTCGCGCACAAGATCGCCGGTCTTCACATGCCACTCGACGATCTCGGCTTCCGCCACCCCCTCGCCGACATCGGGCATCCTGATCGAGCGCACGCCCATCACGAGGCCTCCATCGCCTTGACGAGGGCGCGCCCGACGCGGGCGGGGCCGGGAAAATAGTCCCACTCCTCCGAGTGCGGATAGGGCGTGTCCCAGCCGGCGATGCGCTGGATGGGCGCCTCCAACGCATAGAAGCAGCGCTCGGCCACCTGCGCAGCGAGCTCGGCGCCGAAGCCCGAGGTCAGCGTCGCCTCATGGACGATGACGCAGCGGCCGGTCTTTTCGACCGAGGCTACGATCGCGTCCACGTCGAGCGGAAGCAGGGTGCGCAGATCGATGATCTCCGCATCGACCCCGGTCTCCTCCGCCGCCGCCTCCGCGACATGGACCATCGTGCCATAGCAGAGGACGGTGACGCCTTTGCCCTCGCGCCT
>DATGHB010000280.1:0-2197 GCA_035308265.1 Roseiarcus sp. | reverse complement strand
GGCATTCAGGTCGCCAAGCTCGCCGGGCTGCCGCCGCCGGTGGTCAAGCGCGCGCGGCAGGTGCTCGCCGGCCTCGAGGCCTCGCGCTCGAGCGGCTCGCTCGACGCCCTGCCGCTCTTCTCCTACGAGCCGCGCGAGCCGCCTCCGGCGCCCGCGCCTGATCAGCTGAGCGCGGCGGTCGCGGCGCTCGATCCCGACACGCTCACACCGCGCGAGGCGCTGGAGGCTCTCTACAGGTTGAAGCGGCTGATCGACGGCGGGGCCTGACGCCTCAAGCTCACGTCCAGTCTTCGAGACGGAGCCCGGGAACCGCGCCAAACGCCCGGTCATTGGTCACCAGCGTCATGTCATGCTCAGCGGCATGGGCGGCGATCATCAGATCGAGCGCCCCGAGCGGCCGTCCTTGCCGTTCGAGGCCGGCCCGAAGGGCCGCGTAGCGGCGCGCCGTTGCGCTCGTCCAGGGCAGGACATCGATCGCCGCCAGAAGCTCGTTCACGGCGGCGCGCAGCCTTCGCGCTTCAGGACGCCTGGCGACGCCGAATAGCATCTCGCCTTCCGTCACCGCCGAAAGGCAGACGCGGTCCGGCGCCTCGGCTTTGAACCGCGCGGTGACTTCCGGCTGGCCCTTCACCAATCCGCTCGCCGCGTTGGTGTCGAGCATGAAGCGTGTCATTCCTCCCAGCCTTCGAAAGGATCGCGCTCCGCCCCCTCCTGCCGGCGCTCGGCCGGATTCAGGAAATCATCCGGAGCCTTGCCTTCGGCGAGCGTGGCGAAAAAACGGTCGAAGGAGCGCGGCTTGGTGGACAGAATCACGTCGCCGGTCGCCGGATCGCGCCGGATATAGACCTCGTCGCCCTCGAAGCGAAAGGCCGCAGGCAGACGCACCGCCTGGCTGCGTCCATTCTTGAATAGTCTTGCGGTTTGACTCATTGTCCTTTGCCTCTCGCGCCGGGATATATATCATGGTCTATACCAAAGCAAGATGACCGATCCGAAAATCCTCGCAGCCTCCCTCGCCGCGGCTTATCTCTATGTGGTCACGCCGGGGCCCGCTTTCCTCGCCCTGTTCACGCTCGCGGCGTCGCGCGGGCGCGCGTCCGGCGCCTGGTTCATCTGCGGTCATCTGCTCGGCGACGTGACCTGGGGCGCGCTTGCGGTGGCGGCGATCGTGGGGGCGAACCGCATCGGCCCCACCTTGTTCGAGCTGCTTGGTTTCATTTGCGGGCTCTACCTCGTCTATCTCGGAGCGCGGGCGCTTCTGACGAAGAAGGACGCCCGTCCGCGCACGATCGGCGCAAAACGGCCGCTTGCCACCGGCATGGCCTTCGGGCTCACCAACCCGAAGTCCTATCCGGTGGCGCTGGCGATGTTCTCGGCCATCGTCGCCCCCTATATCGGGGCGCTGAAGATGGCCGACGCGCCTCAGATGTTCGCAGCGGCGTTCGCGGGCTTCCTGCTCGCGGACGTGACCTTGATCTTCGCCGCCGGTCTGCCGGCGGTGCGGCGGTTCTTTCTCACCCACGGGGTCGCGGTGACGCGGCTCGTGGGCCTGATCTTCATCCTGTTCGGCGCCCGCTCGATCGCCGACGCCGCAAGCGGGGCGATGCGGCGGACCGCGTGAGCCGGGGCCAGGGGAGGTCTCGGATTCAGCCTGCGCGCGAGCAAACGCGAGTAAATGCTAGCAAGATGCAGGTAAATGCCAGTAAAATTGCTGGCGTTTACTAGCGCTTATTTTTTTGAATCGGGACTTTTCAAAGGGTTACGAGCGAAAAAAATAAAATTTTTCCACCCGTGTCTCCGGTTGTACGCAAAATGTCTCAAACGCCGGACCTCTCTCCTCCTTGCTCGCGCGTCCGGCGGGGTTGACGGGCGCAGGTACGAGTTCCAGCAACTTGAGGACATTAGCATGGGTTCTGGGATTCGAAAAGTGTTTGTTCATTAAAAAATTTTCAGAAAATCAAATCCCGGCGAACCATAGGCCGCGCCCTGCTGTATAATTGGAGGTCCGTCCGCCCTTGCCTGGAGGTTGCGACATGACCGTCTCCCGCGTTCTCTCTTCCGCCGCGCCCGTTCTGTCGGCGCTCGCGCTTTGCGTTGCTTCTGGTCAAGGCGCGCTCGCCGGCTCGGCGCCGGACTTCCGCGCCATTCGCGTCGACGTCGGGCCGCTGCGCGCCAACGCAGGCGATCCGACCGCGAG
>DATGHB010000279.1:0-5292 GCA_035308265.1 Roseiarcus sp. | reverse complement strand
GGAGCGGCAGGGACAGGCGGCGGCCCTCAACATGCTGGGCTTACGCGAGCCGTTCGATGCGGTCCCGTTCTTCTGGAGCCAGCACTACGACGTTCCGATCAACTACGTCGGCCACGCCGAGGGCTGGGACGATCTCGTCGTCGAAGGCGATATCGGGGCCAAGGACGGGCTCGTGCGCATGCGGCGCGCCGGACGCACGCTCGCGGTCGCCTCGGTCTTTCGCGATTCCGAGAGCCTCGAGGCCGAGGTCAGCCTGGAGCGAGGCGCCGCGGCCTGACGAAACGCTCTCGTATTGATCGCGCGGCGAGGCTCGGATAACGCCGGGCCGTGGACTCCTCCTGCGCCTCGCTCGCCTCGCTCGCCGAAGACATCCGCGCCTGCCGCGTCTGTCGCGACGCGCCGCGATATGGGCGGCCCCTGCCCCACGAGCCGCGACCGGTTTTCCAGGTCGCGACCTCCGCGCGCCTCTGCATCGCCGGTCAGGCGCCGGGCGTCCGGGTCCATGCCTCGGGACGCCCCTATACCGACCCGTCGGGCGTCCGGCTGCGCGGCTGGCTCGGAATCGGCGAAGAGATCTTCTACGATCCTCAGATGGTCGCGATCGTGCCGATGGGGTTCTGTTTCCCGGGTCACGACGCCAAAGGCGGCGACCTGCCTCCCCGCCGCGAATGCGCCGAACTCTGGCGCGAGCGGCTGTTCGCGCTTCTGCCCGATCTGGAACTCGTTCTGCTCGTCGGCCAATACGCCCAGAAATGGCGCCTCGGTCCGAAGGCCGTCGCCAAGGGCTTGAGCGAAACCATGGGCAAGTGGCGCGACGTCTATCGGCCAAGCGACCGCCCGCGCCTGATCCCCCTGCCCCATCCCTCCTGGCGGAACAACGCGTGGCTCAACCGCAATCCCTGGTTCGAAACGGAGCTGCTGCCGGTGCTGCGGGCGGACGTCGCCCGGATCGTGACGCCGCGTCTTGCGCGCGCGTCCACGACTTTGAAACGCTCTCGGACTGGCCTACTCTGATTGCGCCGATCCCGCGATTTACGCTGGGGTCGCGCGGAGAATAGAACCATGAGCGGCGTCATCGCCCGCCGGGCCTTTCTCGGAGCAATGGGAGCGACAGTCATCGCGGCAGGCTTCAACGGCTCGAGGGGCGAGACGCAGCAGCCCGTGCCTTGGTCGGCGGGGACCGAACCGCCAAAGCTGAAGGCGCCGCCCAACGCCTGCGACTGCCACATGCATATTTACGATAGCCGCTTCCCGGTCGCGCCCAACGCCAAGCTGCGGCCGCCCGACGCAACCATCGACGCCTACCGCCTGCTTCAGAAGCGGATGGGTACGACGCGCAACGTCGTCGTCACGCCTTCGACCTACGGCACGGACAATTCCTGCACCCTCGATGCGATCGCCAAGCTCGGCCTAACTGCGCGCGGCGTCGCGGTGGTCGACAACAGCGTCTCCGACGCCGAACTCAAGCGGCTGAACGATCTTGGCGTTCGCGGCATCCGCTTCAATCTGGTCCAGTCCGGCGCCACCACCGTCGACATGCTCGAACCGTTGTCGAAGCGCGTCAACGATCTCGGCTGGCATGTTCAAATCCATATGCTGGGCGGCCAAATCGTTGAGACCGCCGACCTTCTTGAGCGCCTGCCCTCGCCGATCGTGTTCGACCACATGGCGCGCATCCCGGAACCAGCCGGCGTCAACGATCCGGCGTTCGCAACGGTGCTGAAGCTTCTCGACAAGGGCCGCACCTGGGTCAAGCTGTCCGGCGCCTATATGGACACGAGGACCGGCCCGCCCGATTATGCGGACGTCAGCAAGGTCGCCCGTGCCTACGTGAAGGCGGCGCCGGAGCGAATGGTCTGGGGCAGCGACTGGCCGCATCCGACCGAACACGCGGACAGGAAGCCCGACGACGCGATCCTGTTCGACCTCCTGTCCGACTGGGCGCCGGACGAGGCAATCCGCAATCGCATCCTGGTCGACAACCCAGCGGCGCTCTATGGATCCGGCTAGGCCTTTGGGTATGTCGCGGCCGGTGGCGCTTCTCGCAGCGCCCACCGGCCTTGAGGACTTCGTCGGCCGGCATGGGCGGCTCTTCGTGCTGACCGGCGCAGGCTGCAGCACGGGCTCGGGGATTCCCGACTACCGCGACGCCGAGGGCATGTGGAAACGCGCGCAGCCGGTGACTTTTCAGGCGTTCATGGGGGAGGAAAAAACCCGCCGCCGCTATTGGGCGCGCAGTCTCGTGGGCTGGCGGCGCATTCGTCAGGCCAAGCCGAACGACGCGCATCGCGCTCTGGCCCGCCTCGAGCGAATCGGCGGAATCGAGCTCATTCTCACCCAGAACGTCGACCGGCTGCATCAGGCGGCCGGCAGCGCGCGGGTGATCGACCTGCACGGGCGGATCGATCTCGTCCGCTGCATGAGTTGCGAGCGGAGATCGCCGCGCGACGAATTCCAGGACGAACTCAGCCGGCTCAACGCGGGCTGGCTCGATCTCGACGCCGCCCAGGCCCCCGACGGCGACGCCGACCTGGAAGGAGCGGACTTTTCCTCCTTCGTCACGCCCTCGTGCCGGGCTTGCGGCGGCGTGCTCAAGCCCGACGTCGTGTTTTTCGGCGAGAACGTTCCTCGCGACCGGGTCGATCGGGCGTCGCGCCATCTCGATGAGGCCGACGCGATGCTGATCGTCGGCTCCTCGCTCATGGTCTATTCCGGCTTCCGCTTCGTGCAGCAGGCGGCGAGCCTCGGCAAGCCTGTGGCGGCGGTCAATCTTGGCCGGACCCGCGCCGACGCGCTGCTCACGCTGAAGGCGGAGAGACCATGCGAGAAGGCATTGGCTTTCCTGTTGTGATCGCCCGGCCGCGTCAGGCTCGGTCAAGCCTGCTCGCGTAGAACCGGCGTGCGAAGACTTGGGGATCAAACCGGATGCGCATGATCTGTGCCGCGATTGCCCTCATCTGCCTTGGCGGCGCCGCCGCCGCGCAGCCCCCAGCGGTTGGACCCGAGGTCCCTCTCCCCTATTCGGCTTGCGGGACCATGGCCCCGCTCAGAACCAATCTGACCGCGACGCCCGACCCCTCGCGCAAAAGCGACGCGATCCTCCATGGGCTCGGCGTTCGCTGCGTTGGCGCCCGCGGACCCCAGGTTCGCGCCCGCTATTGAGCGAATGGCAGAGCCGGTCCGGCGGTAGGAAAAAACGGCCGCCCCTGAGGCGGCCGAGGAGGGCGGCGCTGCTGTCAGCGCCGTCAGCGCAGGATCGCCGAGGTCACCGGCCAGGTCAGCGACAGACTGACGATCAGTCCGACCGCCGCCAGGCCGGCCAATCGCATCTTCGCCCGCGCGTTCTCCGGCAGCGCGGCGATCATCAGAACCGCAAACACAAGGACGAGGAACCCCGCGGGGAGGTTGGCGACCGAGGGGTGAAGCACCGCATAGAGGAAGTCGCCGAGGGTCGAGCCGATCTGATCCAATCCATCCATGGATTTGCTCCTTTTAAGAGCCGTCAATGTGTTATCCCACGATTCTGCGATCCCACGAAGAGACTCTTAAGAGTAACCTTTACCGGCGGGGTCTATACTTAACGAGACATTGACACACGGAGCCCGACAGCCGCGCATGCCCGGAAAAATGCGATTGACAACTCCCTGAAGCGCTGGCGCATTGCCGCTTCCGGCTTCAACGGCGAGCGTCCCGTCAATGCGCATCGAGCCCGTGTTTCTGTTCGATCTCGACGGCACGCTGGTGGACAGCGTCTATCAGCACGTGCTGGCGTGGAAGGAGGCGCTCGACAGCGAAGGCGTCGACCTCTCGGTCTGGCGCATCCATCGCAAGATCGGCATGAGCGGCGGCCTGTTCACCAACCAGCTCCGCCGCGAGACCGGAGTCGCCCTCAGCGACGACCGCCTCGAGCGTCTGCGCGGAAAGCACGCGGAGGCCTATCGCCGGATGTCCGATCACATCCGCCCGCTGCCTGGCGCGCGCGAGCTCCTCGCCTTTCTCACCGGCGCGGGTCTCAAATGGGCGATCGCCACCAGCGGGAGGATGGAGACGGCGGCGGTCAATCTCAAGGCGCTCGGCGTCGACCCGGATCGAATCCCGGTGGTGACCCGCGATCTGGTCAAATACGCCAAGCCCGATCCCGACCTGTTCCTGGCCGCCGCGGCGCGTCTGAACGCGCCGATCGAGACGGCGGTCGTGGTCGGGGACAGCATCTGGGACATGCTGGCGGCGGCGCGCTGTCGCGCGCTCGGCGTCGGGCTCCTGTGCGGCGGTTATGGCGCGAGCGAGTTGCAGCAGGCCACCGCCTTCCGCGTGTACGAGGACCCGGCCGATCTGCTGGTCCACATCGACGAACTCGGCGGACGCCGGTGAACGACCCCGCAAACCTCAGGGCGACCGCTCGCTGACCTCCCCCATCGTCTTCGCGAATTGCCTGGCGATCTCATCCCTGAACACATGCCGCCCGCCGGCGACCACTTTCAGTCCGCCGCTCCACACGCAATCAATGAGCGCGTTGCCCGCGGAGAAGATCCACGCGTCGAGGATTTGATCGTCGGTCTTACCGGCGAGGGTGGGATGGTCGGCGCGAAAGCTCAGAATGTTGGCCCGTGCGCCGGGCGCGAGCTTGCCCGAGTTCCGTTTCAGGGCCCGGGCGCCGCCGGCCCAGACCGCTTCGAGCATCGTCCGCCCGCATGACGCCTCCGGCGCGCCGCACACATTGCGCGCCCGCTCCCTGAGCCGCTGCGCGTATTCAAGCTGGCGCAACTCGGACGCCACTCCAATCGAGACATTGGAGTCGGTGCCGACGCCATAGCGCCCGCCGTCGCGGATGTAGTCCGCGGCATTGAAGATTCCATCGCCAAGGTTCGCTTCCGTCACCGGACAAAGCCCGGCCACCGCGCCCGAGCGCGCCAGGTCCCGCGTCTCGCCCTCGTCCATGTGAGTCGCATGAATGAGGCACCATCGCTCGTCGACGCCGGCATGGTCGATGAGCCAACGCACCGGCCGCGCGCTGAGCGCAGCGACGCAGTCCTCGACTTCCCTGATCTGCTCGGCGGCGTGAATGTGGATGGGGCCGTCGCCCGCAAGGGGGATGAGTTCGGCGAGTTCTTCCGGTGTCACGGCGCGAAGGCTGTGCGGCGCAATCCCGATCGCTTCTCCAGTGTCGCGCTTGATCATCCCGCGGCAAGCGTCGAGAAGACGCGCAAACGACTTGAGATCGGTGACGAACCGCCTCTGCTCCGGCAAGGGCTTCGCGCCGCCGAACGTCGAATGGGCGTAGAACACCGGCAA
>DATGHB010000278.1:0-9658 GCA_035308265.1 Roseiarcus sp. | reverse complement strand
CGGCAATGCGCTGCTCAAGCTCGATCGCAGCGAGGAGGCGCTTCAAGCCTACCTCCGGGCGGGCGTGGCCGGCCCTTGCCTGGCGCAGGCTTTGTTGGGTCAGGCGCTGGCGCTGCGCGGCCTCGGCCGTTTCTCCGAGGCCTTGGCGGCGTTCGAGCGCGCCGAGGCGCTCGGCTGCCGCGAGGCGGTCGCGGGCAAGGGCTGCCTGATGCTGACGCTCGGGAACTTCGAACAGGGGCTTGAAGGCTACGAGGCGCGCTGGCTTAAGGGAAAGTCGCTCGCCGAAGCGCTCGGAACGCGCTTTGAGACCTGGAGAGGCCCGGGACAGAAGGCCAAGCGCGTGCTCGCGCTCAACGACCACGGCCTCGGCGATACGATCCAGTTCTTTCGCTATCTGCCATTGATGGCCGCGGCTGGGGTCGAGGCGACCTTTGTCTGCCCGCCGCGGCTCGTCCGGCTGCTGTCGTCGTCGAAGGCCAAGCTGCGATTCGCCGACCGCCCGCCGGAGGGGGAGTCCTTCGACGCGCAGATCGCGATCAGCAGCCTGCCGCACGCCTTTGGCACGCGGCTTGAGACGATTCCGGCTTCCGTTCCGTATCTCGCGGCGGAGCCGGCTCTGCGCGACCTTTGGTTCAAGCGTATCGGCGCCCAAAACTTCAAGGTGGGCGTGGTCTGGCAAGGGAACCCCGATCCGGAGGCCGACCGCGCCCGCTCCATTCCTCTGACCGCGTTCGCGCCGCTGGCCGAAGTCCCAGGCGTGAGACTTATTTCTCTGCAGAAAGGCTGGGGCGAGGAACAGCTCGCGAACGTGCCGCCATCGATGCGGGTCGAGACGCTGGGGGCGGATTTCGACGCCGGCGCCGACGCATTCGTCGACACGGCGGCGGCGATGGCGTGCCTCGATCTCGTGGTCGCGTGCGACACCTCGGTCGCGCATCTCGCGGGGGCCTTGGCGGTTCCGGTCTGGATCGCGCTCAAGAGCGACGCGGAATGGCGCTGGCTGACGGGGCGCGCCGATTCGCCGTGGTATCCGACCATGCGTCTCTTTCGCCAGTCGCGACGAGGCGTCTGGCGCGACGTGTTCGAAGCCATGGCGCGTGAACTCGCCGCGCTCGCCGCGCGGCGCACGGCGCAGCGCCTGGTTTCGGCGCCATGCTCGCTCGGCGAATTGATCGACAAGATCACCATCCTGCGCATCAAGGCCGACCGCATCGGGGAGCCGGAAAAGCTCGTGAACGTCGGCCGCGAACTGGCCTTGCTCGAGCGGCTGGCGCTTGAGGACGGCGCGTCCTCGCCGCCGATCGATGGGTTGACCGATCAGCTCGCCGCCGTCAACGCGCGCCTGTGGCAAATCGAGGATGCGATCCGCGTTTGCGAACGCGAAGGCGACTTCGGGCCCCGCTTCGTCAAGCTCGCGCAATCGGTCTATCGCGAAAACGATACCCGCGCGGCGATCAAACGCGCGATCAATACGCTCGGCGGCTCGGCTCTGGTTGAGGAGAAGAGCTACGCCTGACGAGGCTCAGCCGGGGACCGCGTAATAGCGTTCCCTGAGCGCGTAGCGATCGGAGGGCCGAAGCGCGTCCGCGGGCGCGGCCTTTCCGACCCGGATTCCGATCGTCGCGCCTCGCCGCCAGATCACCGTCGCATCGCGCACTTGCGCGGTCTCGTCGATATGGACCTTGAGTTCAAGCGGAAGGGCAATGTCGCGCGCGAGCGCTAGGCGCAGACCGTGGCGGGACCGGTCGCGGATCGCGCCCTCGCACAGGAAGCGATAGGCGCCGTCGAGCAGCTTGGCCGAGCGCAACCGCGTCCGCTCTCGCGGGTCAGCCCGCTGCTCGGCGCGCTGACCTCCAGGCGGGACGGCCCAATAAGCGATCTCGCCGCGGCGAGCGAGTTCGCGGCCGAGCTTGAGAGCCGCGTCCGGCCCGGCGCGCCAATCCTCACGCTTGATCCCCTGGAGCAAAGCCTGGCGATGGGCGGCCGGCGCTTGGGTCGGTCGAATTCGAGTTCCGCCGTCCATTTTCATGCAACATGAAACCATTTGCCGCGTACATATTTCGTTAACCAAGGCTGAGGTAGTTTTTCCCATCGCGGTGAGCATTGTCAAGAATAACTTAGCGAGGTCAACTCAACTAGGTTAACCGTCATTCGTTTTTCTCAACAATAAAGTCTGACTAGGTAAATAACAGTTCAAAATCAATTCCCTTAAGGAAGCGGCGTTTGTTTCGTACGTGTTGAGTGTCGGCGTTGGCGTAGCGGAAAGCGTTCCCTTGTCAATTCACGCGGCTGGAGCACGGGCATGTATATTATTGTCGACGATCGGGATATCGTGGCCGGCGGCTACGCCCATGGTTTCGATCGCGAAGGCGTTTCGTCGGCCGGGATCGAAGCATCCGAATTTCGCGAATGGATCGGCAAGATCAGCGATTCGGACATGAGCGCGGTCGAGGCGTTCGTGATCGGCGACTGCAACGAGCGCGAGCAGCTGTCGAGACTCATCCGCGAGCGGTCGGACGCGCCGGTTCTGTGCCTCAATGAGCGTCATTCGCTCGACGACACGCTCGGCCTGTTCGCCGCCGGGGCGGACGACGTCCTGCGCAAGCCGGTGCATGTGCGCGAGATCGTAGCGAGGGTCGGCGCCATCAACCGGCGCGTGTTCGGCGAGAAGGGTCATGTGACGGTCGGTGAACTGTGCGTCTATTTCGACGGGCGCGAGCCCGAGGCGAACGGCGCGCCCTTTCCCCTCCCGCGCCGGGAGCGGCGGATCCTGGAATTTCTGCTTCGCTGCCGCGGCCGGCGGGTCAGCAAGACGCAAATCTTCAACGCCGTCTACGGGCTTTTCGACGAGAACGTCGACGAGAACGTGATCGAGAGCCACATCAGCAAGCTGCGCAAGAAGCTGAAGCACAGGCTCGGCTTCGACCCGATCGATTCCAAGCGCTTCCTCGGCTATTGCATCGAGAAGCACGCCGCCTGACGCGTGTTCGCGCCGCACACTCTCGCCGGAACGGAAAAAGGGCGCTCGCTAGGAGCGCCCTTTGCTTTGCCGTCTTGCCGATGGGGGGGTCCCCGCGCGCCGGCGTAGGAGGAGGAGTCTTGCCGGGGGGACGGACAAGCGGCGCGCGGGGAACTCTTGCGATGCTCACCAGTCCTGAGCGGGGACAGACGGCGGGGCCGGCGATTGAAACCCGCCCCGCGGGCCGCCGTTACTGGAACAGCTTCAGGATGAGCTGCGCATTCTGGTTGGCGATCGACAGCGACTGGATGCCGAGCTGCTCCTGGGTCTGGAGCGCCTGGAGCTGGGTCGAGGCGGTGTTCATATTGGCGTCGACCATGCCCGCGACGCCTTCGGAGTAGTTGGTCATCAGGGCGGTGTTGAACGTGTTCGCCGTCGTCATGCGGTTCTGGGTGGCGCCGATCAGGGCTGCGTAGTTGGTGACCGCCGACAGCGCCTGGTTGGTCGCGTTCAGCGCGCTTTGCGCCGCAGGCGCGCCAGAGATGTTGAGATTGGTCAGATCGAGACCGCCCTGCACCAGTAGATTCTGCGACGCAGGCGTGGTGACGGTCGTCGTCACCGCGTAGGACGCCGCAGTGGCGAAGGTCGGGGTTCCACCCTGGGCGATCGAGTTGCCGTTGCTGTCGAGAGCCGTATAGGTCGTGGTTGTGGCGACGCCGTTAAGGCCCATCGACTGGACCGTCAGCGCCTGACTGGCCGTATCCTCGTAGATCGCGTCTTTGCCGTAAGTCGCTGTAACGGTTCCGGCGGTGACCGCGGTCGTGTCCGCGGTGTCGGCGGCGAACTGCGCCTGCAACTGGCTCATCGTCGCCGCGTCGGTGACGGTCGACTGGCTGGTCGTCGACGTCGACGTTCCGCCGGTGGCCAGACCATACAGCGCCTCGGTGGTGAAGGAGATGGTGTTGATCGTCCCGCCGTTCGAACTGGCGTTGAAGCCGGAGACGAAATTCAGCGACGCGACGCTGCCGTTTAGCACGTTCAAGCCATTGAACGAAGCCGCGCTGACCGCGTCGGTCAGCTGCTTGCCGAGCGAGGCGAGCGCTGTGTTGATGTTGCCGAGCTGGGCCCCTGGCTCGGTCGCCTGCGTCAGCGCCGTCTGAATCGAATTGATGGTCGTGATGACCGAATTGATCGCCGAGCTCGCGGTCGCGAGGAGCGACTGCCCTTGCGACAGGGCGTCATTGGAGGCGTTGACGACGCCGCTGTCGGCATTGAGCTGAGCGGCGATCGACCAGTAGGACGAATTGTCGGCGGCGGTGGCGACCCTGAGGCCGGTCGAGACCTCATTCTGAACCGTACCGAGCGACTGCTGCGTCATCTGCAAGGCCTGCAGCGCGCTCAACGCAGCCGGATTGTTTAAGATTGAACTCATCGGTGTGCTCCTGTCAAAAATGTTCACGCTGATTGGGCGACATTTCGGACTCGCACCGAGACGACGGACCGGCCGCATGCCCTTAGGCTCGCATCAGGGAGCCTAACCGTCGTGTAGAGCCGGGCGATTGAGCGCTGATCGCGCCCGTCCTCGCCCCGGCCAGCGAAAACTACGGCTGAACCGCTAATGGCCAGTTAATCGGCGCAAAAATTCGCTCGCCGCGCCGATTGAGACGGCGCTCGCGGGCCGCCCGCGCAATCCCGGCGCAAGCTCCGCTGCCGACGATGGGGCTCAGGAATTCCTCACTCAGGCCCGGATGTGGCGACGAACCTGCTGGCGCAAATCGAACGGCTGTGGGCGAATCTGCGGGGGCTCGGCGTCCGGCGTCTCGCCGCCCTGGCGCTGATCGGCGTCGCCGCCTTCGTCACGACCGGAGTCGCCGGCTATTATCTGAGCCGTCCGACGATGGAGACGCTCTATTCGGGCCTCGACCGCGACGACATCGCGGCCATCGGCGCGGCTTTGCACGAGGCGGGCGTGCCGTTCGACGTCAACGCCGAGAGCACGGTCGTCCTGACCCCGCCCGGACAGGCGGAGCACGCGCGGATGATCCTGGCGGAAAAGGGCCTGCCGCGCGGGGGCGCGGTCGGCAACGAGCTCTACGACAAGCTCGGCTCGCTGGGCCTGACCTCGTTCATGCAGGACGTCACGCGCCTGCGCGCGCTCGAAGGCGAACTCGCCCGCACGATCCAGATGATGCGCTCGGTCAAGGCCGCGCGGGTCCATATCGTCCTCGCCGACGAAGGCTCGTTCCGCCGCGAGCGGCAGCCCGCATCAGCCTCCGTGGTCATCCGCACCGACGGCGGCGACGACCGCTTAACCGGCCGGGCCATCCGCCACCTCGTCGCCTCGGCGGTCCCGGGAATGAAGCTCGAGGATGTGACCGTGCTCAACGTCGACGGCAGCCTGCTCGCCTACGGCGCCGACTCGGTCGAGAAGTCGCCGGACAATCTGCTCGCGCTCGAAAAGGAAGTGTCGCAGCAGGTCCGCGAAAACGTCAGCCGCACGCTGACCCCCTATCTCAGCGCCCACAATTTTCAGATTTCGGTCGCCGCCAGGCTCAACGCCGACAAGACGCAAACGAACGAGACCATCTACAATCCCGACAGCCGTGTCGAACGGTCGGTGCGGGTGACCAAGGAGCAGCAGAGCTCCCAGAACGCGGCGGGCGAGCAGCCCGCGGGCGTCGAAGCCAATCTTCCCAAGCCGAAAACGACCGGCGGCGAATCGAAACAGTCGAACGACCAGACGCAAAAGCGCGAGGAACTGACCAACTACGAAATCTCGTCGAAGTCGATCCAGACGACCAGCGCCGGCTTCGTGGTCCAGAACCTGTCCATCGCCGTCCTGATCAACCGCGCCGCGCTCGCCGCCTCGCTCGGCGGCAAGCCGTCGGCCGACGCGCTCGCCGCCCAGGTCCACGAGATCGAGCAGCTGGTCGCCTCGGCCGCGGGCCTCAACCGTGAGCGGGGCGACACGGTCAAGGTCGCGGTCGTCGATTTCGTCGATTCGGGCCGCGATCTCGAGCCGGCGCCGGGTCCATCGCTGATCGAGATTGTGGCGCGGCAGACGGGATCGATCCTCAACGCCGGGGCGATCGTGGCGGTCGCCGGGATGATGCTCTGGTTCGGGGTGCGGCCCGCGGTCCGGATGGCGTTCGCGCCTCCCCGTCTCGCCGCAACTCAGGAGGCCCGCGGCGGAACGCCTGCCCTTGAGGCGCCGGACGGCGGCGGCCAGGCAAGCGAAAGCATCCTCATCGAGACCGATCCTGGCGGCGATGCATTCATGCAGGCGCTGCTCGCGCGGCGCGACAACGGCCCCGAGCGCAAATTGCAGAAGCTGATCGACTTCGACGAGACCCACGCCGCCACGATCCTCAAGCAATGGATTCGTCAAGGAGCCAACGGATGAAACCTCTATCGATCGCCGACTACCTCGATCATCTTGGCCGCGCGGCCGGCGAAAAGGCGCCGCCCCGGCCCGAAACCTCGCCGTTTCGCCCCCGGAGCCTGCCGGGCCCCCAGAACGGCGAGTCCGGCGCAAGGCCCCTGTTCGAGCGGGCGGGCAAGGCGGGCGGCGGAGAGGCCAAAGGGGACGATGCTCCCCGCCGCAGCCCGTGGGCGCCAAAGCCGGTTCCGCCGGCGGCGCCGCGGTCGTCTTCGGCCGACGAGCCGGCGAGCCCTGAGGCGATGGCGGCCAAACTCGCCGAAGCTCACGCGCGCGGACGCGAGGAAGGCCTTGCCGCCGGGCGCGTCGAAGCCTCGGACCGTCACGCCGCCGAACTCGCCGCCCTTCGGGAACAGGCGGAAACGCAGCGGCAGGAATTCCATATCAGCGAGTATATGGAGTTCGAAGGCGCGATCCGGTCTGGCTTGAGGCAGATCGAGGAGAATGTCGGCGCCGCGGTCACCCGCATCCTTGCGCCGTTTCTTTCCGAAGCCGTCGTCAAGCGCGCGGTGGACGAGTTGAGCGAGGCCATCGCGCGGCTCAGCGCGGGCCATTCGTCCGGCCTGATCAGGATTCGCGGACCCGAGCGCACGCTTGCGCTTTTGCGCGAGCGGATCGGCGATCTCGCGATCGAGGTCGAGTATGTCGAGGACGACGGCGTGGAGGCGATCGTCGAGGCGAACGCCACCCAGATCGTCGCCGAACTTCGCCCCTGGGCCGAGCTCCTGGCTGAGTTCAAGGCCTAAGCCAGAAGCCGATGACCGCTCCCCATCCGGAAATCATCGTCGTCAAGCGCCACGGGCCCCAGGAAGACGGGCATCACGGCGGCGCGTGGAAGATCGCCTTCGCCGATTTCATGACCGCGATGATGGCCTTTTTTCTCGTGCTGTGGATCATCAGCGCAACCGACAAGAACACCAAGACGCTGATCGCGCGCTATTTCAATCCGGTGAAACTGGAGGAGCCGGCAAGGGCGCAAAAGGGCATCCACGGCGTTCCGGTCAAGGACGCCCCCTATGCGCCGGGCGAGGAGACCGCCTCGCCGAGCGCCGGGAAACCCTCCGCCGAGACCGGCGAAGCCAGCGGGAAGGCCGACCAAAACCCGGCCAGCCCGCCGGCGGACAACGGACAGGCGCGCCCGCCAACCCCCTCGCCGACGCCGCCGCCCGACCCGGCCAAGCCCTACCCGACCATGTCGGAGCAGGAACTGTTCAGCGATCCTCGCGCGAGCCTCGACAAGATCGCCGGCGCCCCGCCGCCCGGGCCGCGCATCGACCCTTCGGCGGCGATGAAGGGTTACGGCGAAGTGGGGCCGAGCGCCGACGAGGCGTTGCGCGACCCGTTCCGTCCGCTGGGCAGCGACCGGGCGGTCAATGTGACCGCCCACGATCCCGGCGCGCCGCCCGCGGCCGCCGCGCCCAGCGACGAACCGGTTTCCATGTCGACGTCGATTGCGCCGGCGGCCGGGTCGCCGGGAGGCGCCGCCGAAGCGCAAGACGAGACATCGCCGTCTCCGCCGGCGCCGGCGGAAGCCCAGGGCGCGGGACCGCAGGCCGCGCCGGCTGAAGGCCCGGCCCAATCGCAAGGCGCGGCGCCGCCGGCTCCGTCGCAGCCCGCTTCCCCGGCGCCCGACGCCGCTCAAGCCCGCCAAACGGCCGCGGCCAACCTGCTGGCCGAGGTGAAGAAGCGGCTGGCCGGCGAAATGAGGTCGACGCAGGGCCCCGAGCTCGATGTCCAGGCGACCGAGGATGGCCTCCTCATCAGCCTCACCGACCGGGACAATTTCTCCATGTTCGCCATCGGCTCCGCCGAGCCGCAGCCGAGGGTCGTGAAGATGATGGCCGCGATCGCCGCGAGCCTGCGAGCCATGCCGGGGCCGATCATCGTGCGCGGCCATACCGACGCCCGTCGCTATCGGTCCGCCACTTATGACAATTGGCGGCTGTCCTCGGCGCGGGCGCAAATGGCCTATTACATGCTGATTCGCGGCGGGCTCGCGGAAAAGCGGGTTGAGCGGGTCGAGGGCTACGCCGACCATCGTCTCAAGGACCCGTCTCATCCGCTCGCGGCGGAAAACCGCCGGATCGAGATTCTGGTGCGCGAGGCCAAGCCTTGATCGGTCGAGCCTTCACCCGGCCCGGGCTTGCACTGGCGCTGGCCGCGTTCGCCCTGCTCGCGCCTTCCGCGGCATCCGCCGATTCGGCCAAAGTCTCCGACCTCGTCGACGATCTGCGGCGGATGCAGCTCAGGATCGCCCAGGGCGACAAGGCGGCCTATGCGGCCGAGCTCAATCAGCTGAAGACAATCGGCGCGGCGATCGCGACAGCCAGTCCCGAGACCTGGAAGGACAAGCGCGAGGCCGATTCGCTGGTCATCTACATCCTGAGCGGCGGGACTCTGGCGGCGGTCGAGCCGCTGCTCAGGGGCGACGCGGTCATCGAGTCGGAGCGGTCGCTGGCGCGCGGCGCGCTCGCCTATGTCACCAATCACGAGACCGAGGCCGCCGCTCTGCTCGAGGAAACGAGTTTGACCGCGCTCGACGCGCGGCTTGCGGGCGAGGTCGCGTTCGCCCGCTCGGTCGTCGAGACCAAGCGAAACGCCAAAGCCGCGATCGAGCTTCTGGATTGGGCGCGCCTGCTTTCGCCGGGGGGACTGGTCGAGGAAGCGGCGCTCAGGCGCGAGATCGCCCTCCTCGCGGAGGCCAGGGACGCGGGCCGCGCGGCGATGCTGATCCGCCAATACGTGACCCGTTTCGGCTCTTCGCTCTACGCGGCGGAGTTCCTGCGCGATCTGGCGGGCGCCGTCGCGCGGCTTGGCCTCGCCGACGACGCCGCCAATTATAAGCTCGTGTCGGGCGCGATTGCCGCGCTGCCCCCCGACGGCCGGCGGGACTTCCTGCTCAATATGGCCAGGTCCGCCGTCGTCAGCGCGAAATTCGCCGCCGCGGCGGCCGCGGCGACCGAGGCTCTCGAAGGCTCGCGCGCGGACAGCCCCGAGGCCATGCGCGCCCGCCTCTATCTCGCGACCAGCCGCCTGTTCTCCGACGCCTACGATGCGGCGATCGCCGATTTGCAGAGTCTGTCCGCATCGCAACTGGACCGGGCCGACCTGGGCCTCCTGGCCGCGGCCCGGCGGGTGGCGGCGGAGTTGAGGATCGCTCCCGATCTCAGTGTCTTCAACACGCGCAACGCCGCCGCCTTGCCCGATCCCGACAAGGACAAGCCGGCCGGCCCCGCGCTCACGATCGCGAAGGCCGAGGA
>DATGHB010000277.1:0-11193 GCA_035308265.1 Roseiarcus sp. | reverse complement strand
ACGCGGCATGGCTGGATCAGGCTTGCGCCCATTGTCCAATATTCCCCACTGCTGCCTCCCGTAGGAGTTTGGGCCGTGTCTCAGTCCCAATGTGGCTGATCATCCTCTCAGACCAGCTATCGATCATCGCCTTGGTGAGCCGTTACCTCACCAACAAGCTAATCGAACGCGGGCCAATCCTCCGGCGATAAATCTTTCGCCTCTCGGCCGTATCCGGTATTAATCCAAGTTTCCCTGAGCTATTCCGAACCGGAGGGTATGTTCCCACGCGTTACTCACCCGTCTGCCACTCCCGTATTGCTACGAGCGTTCGACTTGCATGTGTTAAGCCTGCCGCCAGCGTTCGTTCTGAGCCAGGATCAAACTCTCAAGTTGAACTGAGATCTGGTCCTGACTGGTCACTTCAATGTTCTGGCGAACATTGAACTCTTGACGAGTTCCAACACATCCGCCTCGAGAACCACGCCAGTCCGCCTCCCGGCGGTCCGGCATGCTCCATTCGAAGCGCGATGATTTGAAACGTGACCGTCAGTTGTCTCTTCGGGCTTAAAATCTCCGGATTGGCCCTTAAGGCTCACGCCTCAAAGACCCGACCCGGCGATCAAAGCCCCGCAAGGACCCCGCCGCCCACGTCTCTCTTTCTTCCGATGCGATTGTCAAACAGCAAGGGGCCGGGGCCCCAGAAAGCAAAAGCCAAACCTCGAGGCGATCCGCCGCCAAAGCTTAAGCCCAAGCTCGAAACTCGCGCCGCGGCTTCCGCGCGGCAGGAACAACCGAAAGACCTCCCACCCCGCCTCTCTCAGCAGGGAGGAGCTCGTTCGAAAAATTCCCGTAACCCGCCTGTTCAGCCGCCGCGAGGGGTCGCCAAACCGTTGGGAGAGCCGCATATAGGCCGGTCGGAATTTCCTGTCAACGGACTTTCACAAAGAAATTTTCCGCTGTTGAAACTTCGGCCCCGCCACGCCGCCTGACATGCATTTTCAGGCCGCCCTTCGGGCGCAGCGTCACGCGCTGTAGAGGCATGACGGCCTGGCCCTCGACCAGATCGAAACGAAGGCTGCGCAACAGATGAGCGAGCAGGACGATCCCCTCCTGAACCGCGAACCCCATGCCGATGCACACCCGCGGGCCCGCGCCGAACGGGATGTAAGCGAAACGGTCGATGCGCTCACGCCGCTCGCCCACGAAACGGGAAGGATCGAAGGCGTCCGGATGGTCCCAAAGGCCCCGGCGCCGGTGCAGGACATAGGGCGAGACGGTGATCACCGCGCCTGCGGGAACCGCTACGCCGGCGAGTTCATCGTCCGCGGCCGCCTGGCGGGAGAGCATCGCCGCCGGGGGATAGAGGCGCAGCGCCTCCTCAAACACGGCGCGGAGGATGGCGCACTTCTCAACGGCGACACGCCCATCGGCGTCAAACGCTTCGTCCGCGTCGGCCTCCGCTTGTTCGCGCCATTCGGGCGATTGGGAGAGGAGGAAGAACGTCCAGGTCAGTGCGTTGGCGGTGGTCTCGTGGCCGGCGTTGATGAAGGTGACAATGTTCGCCCGAACATCCACGTCGGAAATTCCGCGCCCGTTCTCAGGGTCCTTCGCCGACATGAGCAAGGTCAGGAGATCGCGCGGCGCCTCGGCCCCGCGGTCGAGCAGCGCCCGTCGCTTGTCGATGATCGCATCGACGGCCGAATCGAAAAATTCGAGCGCGCCACGGCCGCGCCGGCGTCTCAGCCGGGGAAGAAAAGCCGGCGCGTTCAGCAAATCGAGCGGATCGAGCCTGCCGATGGTCTCGAAATAGCTTGTCACCGCGCGCTGAAAGGCGCTCGGCTCCCGCCCGAGCCCTTGTGAGAACAGCGTCTGCTCGAGCACTTCCAGGGTCAGGCGGGACATGGCCTGGCCGACGTCCGCCACCGCCCCGTCGCGGCGGCTGGCCATCCGCTCGACCGCCGCCCGCCCGACCCGATGGACGGCGGGAGCGAATTCCGCGACCTGGCGCGGCGAGAACAGGGGAGCGAGCGCGCGGCGCTGGAAACGCCAGTCCTCGCCCTCGGCGGTCAAGAGCCCATTGCCGAGTCCCGGCCGCAAGATGCGAAGCTGAAGATCGTCCTTGCGGTAGTTCGCGGCGTTGTCGAGAAAAATGCGCCTGACCGCCACCGGGTCATGCGCCGCCCCGCGCAGGCCGAAAATGGTGCGTCCGATGGAAATCGGCCGTTCGAAATCCGGCTTGCTCCAGATCTCGATCGGATTGCGCTGGAGGGCAAGAAGAGTCGAGAGCGACCCCCGCGGCCTGTCCGGCCGGGGCGGATAGGGGGGAACGAAAAGCCTCGAAGCGGATGCGGCCGACATTCCGACAAGCCTTCGCGAGAGGTTGGGCGCCTAAGACTTAACCCAGGCTCGGGCCGCCCGACAGGGGCGGGAGCAAAAATCCCCCTCGCTTGCGGCTCAAAACGCGGTGCGCTGACGCATCGCTGTCGCCAGCGTGCCGTCGTCGAGATAGTCGAGCTCGCCGCCGACCGGCACGCCATGCGCAAGCCGCGTCACCTTGACCGGATAGCTCGCGAGGAGATCAATGATGTAGTGCGCCGTCGTCTGGCCTTCGACGGTGGCGTTGACCGCGAGGATCAATTCGCTCACCCCGCCCCTGGCGATGCGCGCGACCAGAGAGGCCAGGTTGAGATCGGAGGGGCCCACGCCGTCGAGCGGAGACAACGCGCCGCCGAGCACGTGGTAGCGCGCCCGCGTGGCGTGGGCCCGCTCGAGCGCCCAAAGGTCGCCGACCTGCTCGACGACGACCAGCATCGCCGGATCGCGGCGCTCATCGGCGCAAATCGTACATGGATCGCGGGTGTCGACGTTGCCGCAAACCGAACAGGTCAGGATCCGGTCCTGGGCGACGCGCAACGCGTCGGCAAGGGGGCCGAGCAGCGTCTCGCGCTTCTTGATGAGATGGAGCGCGACCCGGCGCGCCGAGCGCGGGCCCAATCCCGGCAGGCGCGAGAGAAGCTGGATGAGACGCTCGATTTCCGGTCCCGCGACGCTGGTCGACATCCGGCCTCTAGGCGGGCTTGCGTTGGCGAACCAACGCAGACCTGCCTACTCTCCTTGGATTTCGCAGGATTTTAAGCCGAAAACCGGCAGCCACTTTTCGGCGCCCCTGCTTAGAACGGCAGCTTCATGCCCGGCGGAAGGGGCAGGCCCTCGGTCAGCGCCTGCATCTTCTCGGCCGTCGCACGGTCAGCTTTGGCCTTGCCGTCGGCGAAGGCGGCGATGATCAGATCCTCGAGCATCTCCTTGTCGGCCGGGGTCAAGAGCGAGGCGTCGATATTCACGCCCTTCAGTTCACCCTTGCCGTTGAGCGTGACGCTGACCATTCCGCCCCCCGCCCGGCCTTCGACCTCGACGCGCCCGAGTTCCTCCTGCGCCTCCTGAAGCTTCGCCTGGACGGCCTGTGCCTTTTGCATCATGCCCATGAAATCCATGGCGGCGATCTCCTTGGCTCACGTGTCGTCGGGGGGATCGGAATCGGCGTAAGCCACCTCGTCGTCGGCTTCTCCGGCCGGCGGCGACGGCTGAGCCTCGGGCCGCCGGACATCGACGATGCGGGCCCCCTTGAACCGGTCAAGAACCTTTCGCACCAGCGGATGCGACGCCGCGCTGCTCGCCCGCTCGGCCTCCCGCGCGTCCGCCGTCTCGCGCAACGTCGGCGCGGTCGAGCCCGCGACCAGCGCCACCATCCAGCGCTCGCCGGTCCATTCCTGCAGGCGCCTGCTCAGCGCCTGCGCGAGGCCCGGCTCCGCGCCTTCCACCGGCGTGAAGGCGATGCTGCCCTGTTCAAAACGGGCAAGCCGCACGTCCCGCTCGAGCGCCTGGACGAGCTGAATGTCGCGTTTGGCCCGCGCCAGCGCGACGACGTCGTCGAACGACGCGAGCCGCGGCGCCGCCGCGGCTGGAGGAGACGCGCGCGGCGGCGGGGAGACGGGCCGGGCGGCCGCGGCCGCGGCGAGGCGCATCGAAGCGCGCGGGCCCCCGCCGCCGGAGGGAAGCGGCGGCGCGCGACGGGGCCCGTCGGTCGCCTGCGCGAGCTTGCGAAGCGCCTCTTCGGGGCCCGGAAGGTCGGAAGCATACGCAAGACGGATCAGCGCCATCTCAGCCGAAGCCAGCGGACGGGGCGAATCGTTCACATCCTCCGCGCCCTTGAGCAGGATCTGCCAGGCCCGCGCCAGGACTCCGAGCGTGAGCTTGCCGGCAAACTCGCGCGCGCGCTCGCGCTCGATCTCGCTTGACCCCGGATCCTCGGTCGCCGCAGGCGCGATTTTGGCGCGGGTGACGAAATGGCAGAATTCGGCGAGTTCGATCAGGATGTCGCCTGCCTCCGCGCCCGCCTGGTGGAGCGAGTGCACAATGTCCAGCGCTGGGCCGATCTCGCCCTTCATGACGCGCTCGAACAGCGCGACAATTTCACCCCGGTCGGAGAGGCCCAGCATGTCGCGAATGGCGAGCGCGGTCACGCCCTTTGCGCCCCCGTGAGCGATCGCCTGGTCGAGCAGCGAGAGCGCATCGCGCACCGACCCTTCGGCGACCCGGGCGATCAACGCCAGCGCCTCCGGCTCGGCGGCGACGTTCTCGGCGGCGCAAATCCTGTTCAAGTGCGCGATCATCGGCCCGGACTCGATGCGCCGCAAATCGAAGCGGATGCAGCGCGAGCGCACGGTGATCGGCACCTTGTCGATTTCCGTGGTCGCGAACAGGAACTTGACGTGCTCCGGCGGCTCTTCGAGGGTTTTCAAAAGACCGTTGAAGGCCTGCTTCGAGAGCATGTGCACTTCGTCGATGATGTAGACCTTGGTGCGCGCGGAGACCGGGCGATAGCGCGCGTTCTCGATGATCTCGCGCACATCGTCGATGCCGGTGTGGGAGGCCGCGTCCATCTCGATCACGTCCACATGGCGCGATTCCATGATCGCCTGGCAGTGAACGCCAAGCTCAGGCATGTCGACGCTGGGCGCGTCGCTCTTGCCGGGGAGCGAATAGTTGAAGGCGCGCGCCAGAATGCGCGCCGTCGTCGTCTTGCCGACCCCGCGCACCCCCGTCAAAATATAGGCCTGGTGGATGCGGCCCGCGGCGAAGGAATTGGCGAGCGTGCGCACCATCGGCTCCTGGCCGACGAGATCCTCGAAGCGCATCGGCCGGTATTTTCGCGCCAGCACCCGATAGGGGGAGGGCGTCGGGGCGGCCGCGGCGTCGGCGAGGGGGAAGAGCGAATCGCTCAACGGCGGCCTTTCGGGGCGGGAAAAAGTCGGCAGCGGAGCATTTTAAGGTTTCACTCGACGGACCGCCGCGCGGGCGAGAGCGGCGAACTCACGTCAGGCTCGCCCGACGCTCGACGCCTGGCGCGCCGGTGGGAGGTTGGACAAAGACCCGCCCTGTCTCGTTAGGGCTGCTTCCTTCCGGACCTGACCCGGTTGGCGAGCGGTACGTCCTTCGCCAGCCTCCCGGCGCCTATGTGGCCCATGACGGGGCGGGGCGCAAGGGGCGGCCGCCCACGGCGCCGCCTCGTCCGTTCCCGTTTACGCCGCCCGCTCCAGCTCCTCGACCATGGCGTGCGCGATCCGGGCCGTCGCCTCGTCGGCGGGGAAGAGCATTTCCAGCGCAAGTTCCGAGAGGGTGACGTCGTTCGGCGTGCCGAACACGGTGACCGTGCCGAGGAAGGACATGACGCCCATGCGGGTGGCGACTCGAAACGGGGTCGCCAGGCGGTCGGCGGCCGCGAAGCTCTCTGCCTGTTCGGAGCCGGGCGGCGCCGGATAGGCCGAAACCTCGGCGAACAGGGCCTGGATGATCGGATCGCCGCGAGCGTCGATCTGCTGCCGCAGTACGCTCAGCACATGGGCGCGCCAGGCGCCGTAGTTCACGATCCTCTGCCCCATGCCGGCCGGATGCAGGGTGAGGCGCACCGCGTTGACGGGCGCGCGCATGAGTTCCGCCGAGCAGCCCTCGTAAAGCTGGGGCAAGGCGGAATTCGACATCACGACATTCCAGTGCCGGTCGACCGCGAAAGCGGGATAGGGCTTGTGCGCCTTCAGGATCGCCTCGATCGCCGTTTTCGCCGCCTCCAGCGCCGCAATCGAGCGCTCCTGAAAAGCAGGCGCGAAGCCGGCAGCAAGCATCAGCGTGTTCTGGTCCCGAAGCGGGATCTCGAGATATTCGGCAAGACGGGCGATCATCTCGCGGCTCGGCTGCGCCTTGCCGGTCTCGAGGCAGGAAAGGTGCCGGGTCGAGCTCTCGGCCGCATAGGCGAGGTCGGCCTGCGTCATCCGGCGGCGCTCGCGCCAGCGGCGCAGGAGAACGCCGAATGGAAGCTGATGAGCGGTCATGGGGGCAAGCTTAGCGCCGCCCGGCGCACAAGGCCATGACCTCCAAGGTCAAGCGACGCGGTCGCTTTTTGACCTCACCGGTCATGGATTCCGGCTCTCGACAGCGTGATCCTGCGCGGACCCGGCAGGAGGATCAAATGTTACGAATCGCGCTGCCGCATTTCGCCGTCCGAGCATCGCCGCCAAGTTTCGAACGCTGGCGTGGCGCGATGCGGTTGTGGCGTCGGCGGGATCGGGAACGGGGCCAGCTCGCGCGGATGTCGGAAGCCGAGCTCCACGACATTGGCGTCACGCCGGCCGAACGCTGGGCGGAAATCAACAAGCCGTGCTGGCGCGGATAACGCCCGCGTCCCGACGACCGAAATCGCACTGGAGATGAAGACGATGCTGGACGCTCAGGCGCTCGCCGACCGCTATGTCGCCGCATGGAACGAACCGGACGCGGCCAGACGCGCCAACGCCGTCGCCGCCCTCTGGGCGCCTGCCGCCATGGGCCAGGAACGGGCGCGCAAGGGGCGCGGATGTGGCGCGCTCGGCAAGCTCATTCTCGGATCGTCGGAAAAGAAAGGCGAGAGCGGTATTCGCTATCGCGCCGCCCCGACCGCCCGCCTGCGCGGCGACGTTCTCACCTTCCGCTGGGAGATGCTGCTCGCCGGCAGCGAGGCGGTGCTCGCGAGCGGGCTCGAGTTTCTGATCCTCGACGGCGAGGGACGCATCCTCACCGACCATCCGTTCGCTGTCGCGTGAGCCGCGCAGCCCCCGTGTTCATCAAGGAGAACGCCCATGCCCTTCATCACCGCGAACGACGGCGCCGAGCTCTACTGGCGCGAGTTTGGCGCCGGCGCGCCGATCCTGTTCCTGAGCAGCCTGGGCTGCGGCAGCCGCATGTGGGACTACCAGATGGCGGTGTTCGCCGACGAGGGATGCCGCTGCATCGGCTTCGACCGCCGCGGCCATGGCCGCTCCGATGAGCCGGCCCGCGGCTACGACTTCGACACTTTCGCCGACGATGTCGCCACGCTCGTCAATGACCTCGATCTTTCGGACCTCACGCTCATTGGCCACTCGATGGCGGGCGGCGAGGCCGTGCGCTATCTCAGCCGCCATGGGAGCAGGCGCGTCGCGCGCCTCGTCCTCCTCGCGCCGACGACGCCGATGCTGCTCAAGACCCACGACAACCCGAACGGCGCGCCGAAGGAGGGCTTCGAGGCTTTATGGGCTGAGTGGAAGCGCGACTATCCGAAATGGGTCGATGACAATCTCGCGCCGTTCTTCATCCCCGAGACGTCGCCCGCGATGATGCGCTGGGGCGTCACCCTGCTGCAAAGCTCGCTTCCGGTCGCCCTTGCCTGCTCTCGCGCCATGCTCGAGGCGGACTTCCGCGCCGAGATGCGGCGCATCGAAGTTCCGACCCTCATCATCCACGGCGACAGCGACCGGTCGGCGCTGGTCGAGCTCACCGGCAAGCCTTCGGCCGAGCTCATTCCCGATTGCCGCCTCCTCATTTATCCGGGCGCGCCGCACGGCCTCATGTTCACCCACATGGATGAGCTCAACGCCGACATCCTCGAGTTCATGCGCGAGGGCGAGGGAAGCCCTGCTCAAAAGCTGAAGGATTGCTGGGCCGGCGCCGGCGGCTGAATGCGAACGCCCTCGAGGCCAAGCATGCGCATCTTGGTCGCCGAGCCGCCGGGAGCGGAGAAGCCGCCGATTCGACCGCCCGCGGCCAGCACGCGATGGCAAGGGATGATCAAGGGCGCCGGATTTTTGGCCATAGCCTCGCCCACGTCGCGCGCCGCCTCACGGGGGGCGCCGATCTCGCTCGCCAGCGCGCCATAGGTGGTCGTGGCGCCCCAGCGGACCCGGCGCAGCGCGGCGTAAATCTTGACAAAGAAGGGGTCGACGCCGGCGAGGTCGAGCGGGACATGCGAGAAGTCCAGTTCCTCGCCCCGAAAATAACGTTTCGCCGCCTCGATCACCGCCGCGACGGGCTCCGGCGTCGCCCCCAGCTCCGCGCCCGGGGCGCGACGGCGAATCAGCCGTTCGGCGGCCTCGGCGCTCTTCACCGGCAATTGAAAGCGGGCTATTCCCGCCACGCTCCAGGCGATGGCGCAGAAGCCCATCTCGGTCTCGAAGACGTGGTAACGCAGCATGGTCGGCTCATTCCAATCTATTCCCGTTTAAGGGAAACATGCGCCTCGGAGCCGCAAATTCAACCCGATTCCTGCCGGCGTATTCCGCTTCGCGATCAAACGCACGGCCAAGGGCCGCGGTGGAAACCCCTCCCGCTGAATCGCCTATCCTTGTATTGTGCTCAAAGCCCGCGGAGCTTTTGGAGCTTAGGATCAAAATGTCCAACCAGGCGACCATCTGCAAAGGCTGCTGGCAACAGATGCATGTGCCCGTGCCGCTGCGCGGCCTGGTGTCCCTGCCCTTCCGCGCGTTCGGCATCCGCCCGAGCCGCATGAATCCGAACACCTGCACGATCTGCGAGATGATGTTCACCAAGGTGATGAAGGCTCGTCAGGTCGAGATCGAGGCGACGATCCTGTTCGCCGACCTGAGGGGCTATACGAGCCTCTCGGAGTCCCGGCCGCAGGGCGAGATTTCCGAGATCCTCGACGCCTTCTACGATGCTTGCGCGGAAACGATCTGGGAGGGCGACGGCATCGTCAACAAGACGATGGGCGACGCGATCATGGCGGTGTTCAATTTCCCGATCCGGCGCGCCGACCACGCGATCGAGGCGGTGCGGGCGGCCCGTGCGATTCAGGAGCGGTGGCGGGCGAGGCGGCAGCTTTTGTCCAAATCGCTGGGGGCGGAAGGCGAGGCGATCGGGGTCGGGATCGGCGTCGATTCCGGAAAGATCAACTTTGGCGAGTTCGGCCGCGCGCACCACGACCTCACCGCCATCGGAACGGTGGTGAACGTCGCCTCGCGAGCCCAATCGGCGGCCGCCGCCGGCGAAATCCTCGTCACGGCTTCGGTCTACGAACGCGCGCGATCGGAGCTTGAGAACAGCCAGCCGCACGACTACCGGCTCAAGGGGCTTGCCGAGCCAGTCCAGCTTTGGGCCGCCTGAATGCAGCCGCTTGGGGTAGGGCCCCTTCCCCCGTCGCTCCGCTTTCGCTAGGTCTCGCGGCGCCTGCCAAGGAGCCGTCCCCATGCCATACGCCAACGTCATCGCCGAAACGCACGGGGCGGTCGGGCTCATCAGGCTCAACCGGCCGCAGGCTCTGAACGCGCTCTCCGCCGCCCTGATCGAGGACTTGAACGCCGCGCTCGAGGCCTTCGAGTCGGACCCCAAGATCGGCGCCATCGTGCTGACCGGCTCCGAGAAGGCGTTCGCCGCTGGCGCCGACATCAAGGAAATGCAGGACAAGACATTCGCCGAGGCTTTCCTCGGCGACTTCATATCCAAATGGGAAGATCTGGCGAAGGCGCGGAAACCAGTGATCGCCGCGGTGGCCGGCTTCGCGCTCGGAGGCGGCTGCGAGATCGCGATGATGTGCGACTTCATCCTCGCGGCCGAGACCGCCAAGTTCGGCCAGCCGGAGATCAAGCTCGGCGTGATCCCCGGCGCCGGCGGCACCCAGCGCTTAACCCGCGCGGTCGGCAAAGCGAAGGCGATGGAGATGATCCTCACCGGCCGGATGATGGACGCGGCCGAGGCCGAGCGCTCGGGGCTCGTCTCGCGCATCGTGCCCGCCGCAACGCTGATCGAGGAGGCGCTCAAGGTCGCAGCCTCGCTCGCCGCCATGTCGAGGCCGGCGGTCTACGCCGCGAAGGAGGCGGTCAACCGCGCCCAGGAGACGACGCTCGCGGAAGGGGTCAGGTTCGAGCGCCGCCTGTTCCATTCGCTGTTCGCGACCGAAGACCAGAAGGAGGGCATGCGCGCCTTCGCCGAGAAGCGCGAGGCCCGGTTCAAACATCGGTGAGGCAAATCACTTAGTATATATGTTTAATAAGCATGCGGGCGACGCAGAACACCCTTCGCGTCGGCTGCGGCGGGCGTGACAGAAAAAGGCGCCTAAGTCCCTGAATATGCGCTCTCGGCGCCAAGACTGCGCACTCGAGCCGGATCGCCCGTAGCGCATGCCTGTTCGCGTGCGGAGCGCTACCGCGCCGCAGCCGCCCCCTTGGTCGGCGGCTTCGCCGGCTCGCGCTCCAGCGCCTGGTCCATATCGAGCGTGCTCTCGACCCCGATCTTGTCGAAGTTCTCCTCGAGCCACGCCTTCGTGTCGGCGCGGCCGAGGTCGCGCAATCGCTCGAGGAACGGCCAGCTGACGTCGTGCTTGGTCGCGGCGCTGAACTGCTCGAGCCTGCCCGCGCCGCCGATCCGGTGCAGCCGCTCCTCGCGGTATTCGTCGCTCTTGAGAAGGCCCCTGCGGATAAGCCGGGCGACGAAGTCGGCGGCTCTCAATTCCGCGATCAGACTCGCGTTGAACGTGATCTCGTCGACCCGATTGTCGATTTCCGCCGGCGTTCGAGGCGTCTCGTTGCGCTCGATCGGATTGATCTGGATGATGATCGCATCGCGGCAATGCGTCTCGTAGAACAGCGGCCACAACGGCGGATTGCCGGCGAATCCGCCGTCCCAATAAGGCTCGCCGTCGATCATGACCGTCTGGAAGAACTGGGGCACGCAGGCCGAGGCCATGACGTGATCGGCGGTGAGAACGTCTCGGCGGAAGATCTGGCCGCGTCCGGTTCTCACATTGGTGGTCGCGACGAACAGTTTCATCCCCTCGCTCGAGCGCAGGTGCGCGAAGTCGACCGCCTGCTCGAGATGGGCATGAAGCGGATTGATGTTCAGCGGGTTGAA